>JAFGEV010000180.1 GCA_016931385.1 Prolixibacteraceae bacterium | reverse complement strand
TAAAAGAAGTCGCGCATCTGCCGCCAGCTTTCGTCAAAAATCTGTTTCCATTCTTTTTCGTAATCGGTCTGTACTTCCATTTTGCTGATGTCGACGGTTTCTTTTAAAGTCACTTTGTCGGGAGGAAGGTCAATCACAGCCCATTTCTCTTTTTCATTGACCAGCATTTTTTTGTTGTTCGATGAAATGGAGAACCTGAAATCTCCAAGTTCCTTTTCTTCCTTTTTGTCGAGAAGGTATACTTTTGCTTTTGTTCCGCCATCACCACGACTGTTGTAGTAAACTTTATCATCAACACAGTAAACATTGCCGTAGTTGCCGGGAGTAACAGGCAGAGATATTATCCGGTTTGAAATGCCATCGATGTCAATTTTTGTTTCAGGCGTATCTTTGGCTTTATCATCATCCTTTTTATCTTCTTTACCTTTCTTCTTATCATCTTTCTTTTCAGCGTTTTCTTCAATTTTCACGGTATCGTTTTCAGGTGCAAAAGGCGATTTTGTTTCCTCGGAAAGAATGGCCAGGTAAACCCGGCTCATATCATCGTACGAGTGGTTCCATTCGGTGTAGCTGTAATCGGGATTAAAATCGCGGTCGGAAACAAAAACAATATATTTCCCGTCGGAAGAAAAGTTTACAGATCCCGAATCATACCAGTTGTCGGTGATGTCGGATACTTTTTGATTGTCGAGGTTGTAAATGCTGACCACCGTAAACTGGTTTTCGGTAGGTTTGCTAAAGACAATCCATTTGCTGTCGGGCGACCAGGAATAGCTGTACACCAAACCGTAACGGGCCTGAAAAACTTCAGTAATTTTACCGCTTTCGATATCGGCATAACGTAGGCGTAACTTACGATCGCTCCATAGAATTTTTTTGCTGTCGGGCGACCATGCAATGTCGAAGTAGTAAGTGTCGGCATCTTTTGTTACTTTCCTGGCCGGCTCCGAACCATCCTGGTTTTGTACCCATATCTCAAACTCGCCTGATTGGTCGGAAAGGTAGGCAATGTATTTTCCGTCGGGCGACCATACTGCGTTGCGTTCATGTACCCCTGCTGTTTGTGTCAGGTTATATGTGATCCCTTTATCAGAAGGCACACTAAATACTTCTCCGCGGGCGCTGAATACTACCCGTTCGCCATTGGGTGAAAGGTCGGCGCTGCGAATCTGTTTTATTGCCGTTTTAATTTCGTTGCGTGCATATACAAAATCGTTGGCTATTGTAACAGGCACTTTTACGGGTGTTTTATCATTCACGTTCAGTTTGTAAATGTAACCGCCGTTTTCGAACACAATGTTTTCACCTCCAATAGTTGGGAATTTGCAGTCGTATTCGGTAAAGTTGGTCACTTTGCTTGTTTCACCTGTTTCGGTGTTATAAACGAAAAGGTTCATAATCCTGTCGCGGTCAGACAAAAAGAAGATTTCATTTCCGGCCCACATGGGGAAAATATCCTGTGCCAGGTTGTTTGTGATGTTCGTGACTTCTTTGGTATCGAAATCGAAAACCCATACATCGTCGGCCATCCCTCCCCGGTAGTATTTCCATGTGCGGAATTCGCGAAACACCCGGTTAAAGGCCAGTTTTTTGCCATTGGGTGAATAAGAGCAAAATCCACCTTCGGCAAGCGGAAGTTCGGTTGAGAGTCCACCATCGGGCGAAACTGTAAAAAGTTGTCCTTTGAAATCGTTAAAGGTTTGCTTGCGCGAACGGAACACTATGTCTTTACCATCGGGTGTCCAGCACATCACGATGTTGTTTGGCCCCATCCGGTCCGAAATAAGGTCGCGCCCAAGTGTGGCGGTGTGGGTAAGCCTTTTGGGTATTCCCCCTTCAGCAGGGATCGTGTAAACTTCGGTGTTGCCGTCGTATTGTCCGGTGAAAGCAATCTGCTTTCCGTCGGGGGAAAAACGGGCAAACATCTCAAAGCCAATGTCGCTGGTCAGCCTGCGGGCAGTGCCCCCGTCAGCATTAACCGTGTAGAGGTCTCCGGCATAGGTGAATACAATCTGGTCTCCCATTATGGCCGGGAAACGCAACAGCCTTGCTTCTTCGGCCTGGCCAAATAACAGGTTAGCCGCAAAAAGCAAAATAGTGATAATGGTAAATTTTAATTTTAGCATGATTATATTATTTGTGTAATTGGTTTGTCGTTATTAAACTGTGGAAATAATTTGCTAGTTCGTAAAAAATAAATACATAGAAAAGAATATTCATCATTTTTTGCTTTGAAGTTATATCCATAACAAATTCAAAAGGCATTTGTTGATTGTTGCAGATTAGTATGGTTTTGGGTTGATTTGTTACTAGGAAATATGTTGTTTAAACAAATTTGCAATATTCACTATACCGAAGAAATAATCTTCATCACTAACAGCTTTATCTAATTCACCATTGTAAATTAGTATTGGTCTAACAGAAGTGTTCGTGGTTATTTTAAGTTTAGAAATTTTTCGTTGTACTTCATCAATAACTGAAACATCAGTCTTTCCCCTGAATTTCATTTCACAAACATAAAAACTGTATTTTGTAATAATTAGAAGGTCAACCTGACAGGCCTCATGTTGTTTGTTCTTTTTTTGATAATATGGTGAGGCATATAAAATGGTTTCTGGTTTTATGTCGAGAAGTTTTATTAATGAAGAAAGGTTGTTTAAAACGAGGTTTTCAAATTGAAACCCTTTTAAGGTGTCCCAGTCAATGAACGTTTCAATATTGCTGTTAAAGTTTATGCTGGTATTGATCCGGTCTTTGTTCTTTTCAATGTATCGCAGATAGAACCGGGAATAATTGTCTTTTAACCTGTATTTTGCAAAGCGTGAATATTGACCTGTTTGTATGTTGTAACTTATATCTTTAGCAACGAATCCGGCCTGTTCCAGGTCGTTTAAATAGGTACTCAATGTTCCACTTTTCTCTGTTTTAATATTAGAACTTATTTGGTCAAGGTCATAGGAACTAAATGTAAGCGCTTGAAGGATTTTTTTATAAATCTCAGCCCTTCTTCCAAAAGTTGTTGAAAAAATATGCTCAAACTCAAAGAACAGTAAACCTTCCCTTTTAAAGCACAAGCGATGGATATTTTCTTCTGCAGAAAGTTCAGGTCTTATTTCTTCAAGATACCTTGGAATGCCTCCGGTGACGCAAAGGATTTTCAATTTTTCGGTAATGCTGATTAATTTATTATTATTGCCCCAAAAGGCATTGCATGAGGACAAGCTGAGTTCTTCCAGTTTTAAATCGTATGAAATGCGGCCAACAAAACCGGTATTGTTCAATATGTTCTTTTCGAGCCATGAACTGACCGAACCACAAAGAACTAATATTAGTTTTGGATGTTTCTTGAGTTCTGTGTCCCATGAGATTTTTAACCTACCTGCAAAATCTTTATCTCCCTGTGCCAGCCACGAAATTTCATCAAGGAACACGACTGTTTGTTTGTTGTCATCAATCGCTTTTTCAAGAATTGAAAATGCCTGGTTCCAGTTTTCAAATTTTAATTTTGGGAAACCTGCTTGTGTCGAAAATTGTTCACTAAATGCATTTAACTGATCAGAAACGGAAATATTTTCACGAGGTGGCAACCCCTGTATCTCGATAAAGGTATCTGCTTGTTTGCCAAATTCCTGAATGAGCCTGCTTTTGCCAATACGCCTTCTTCCGCGGCATACTACAAGTGAAGCTTTTTTGTTTTTAAACAGATTTTTTAAATCCTTGAGTTCGTTTTCCCGGCCTATAAATTTTGATTCCATAGCACTGCACATTTAATTTCGTGACAAGAAAATGGTATAATTTTCTTGTCACGAAATTATAAAAAAATTAATTTCATGATAGAAAATATTTTAAAAAATGTATCATGAAATTGAATAAAGTTTCTTCCTGTGCAATACCAGGAAATTCAATCTTCAGAAGTTCTCATTTCTTTCCAACCTCCTTAAATCAGGTTTATTCTTAGCCAACTCAATTGATTCCCGGTAAAGCTCATTCAAATCACCCAGATCGATTTCCGATCCCTGCCTGATGAAAATGGGAATCTTTTCGTAAGGTGTTTCAACCTCGATAGTCTGCCCCCCTTCATAAGTTTTCGATTTATCCCATGCATCAATCCATTTTTCACCTTCGGGAAGAAATACTTGTTGTGAGGTTTGACCTTTTTCCCATAATGCAGAAACTAAGATATCGGGGCCATACATGTAGGTTTGCCACTCTTTCCATGCTTCTGGCTGATCGGGGTATTGAAGGAACAATGGGCGTACTATAGGCATACCTGTTTGGTTTGCCTCAACGGCCAGTTGGTGGGAGTATCCCGCCAGCATGGTATGGATTTTAGCGTACAAACGCCAAACAGCAATGAGCTCTGTATCGTAACCGGGTTCAGAGTCCATGTACCAGGGGGCGCGGTCTTCGGTAGGGCCGAACTCCATGATTGGATTGAAGCAACCAAAAGCCAGCCAACGGGCAGTTACTTCCCTGTCGAGGTCGCCCTGCCAGTAACCTCCGATGTCGGAGCCCCATATCGGGAAACCGATAACAGCACAACGTTGAACGGCAATAATGGCTGACCTTAAACCTTCGGGCGGCGAACCAATATCTCCACCCCAGAAGCCGCTGTATTTTGAGCTGCCTGTATAGCCCGCGCGAGGGATCAGAACAAAATCGTCGCCTTTTATGTTTCGACAGGCTTCGTTCACTGTTTTCACGTATAGAACCGGGTACTGGTTTCGTACTTCGCGGGCAGTACGGCCATCACTAAGGATAATGTCATTGGTTTCGGGGACCAGTTCTTCGGCACGGTCGAGCTTGAAACCGTCAACCCCCTGTTTCAGCATTTTCTCAAATCCTTTTTCCTGCAGCCATTTACATGCCTCAGGATTGGTAAAGTCGATAAGGGCTACATTGTTTTTATTGTAACCGTAATGAGAGCCTTTCAGGGGTTGTGCATATCCCTTTTCGAGGGCTTCGCTGCGCATGTTGCCGGTAACCCAGGGGGCAACCCACAGCAGGAAACGGGTATCGTTGTTATGCAGCCAATCGATCATTTTTTGCGGGTTTGGCAGGCGTTTTTCGTCCCACTCAAAATCATCGTAACCAATTGGGCCTTTAGCCCAGGGACGGTCGACCCAGTAAACCCCGCAGGGAATATCGAAGGCTTTCATCATTAACATATCTTCAACCAGCATACTGTTGTATGGGGCCGTAACTTTAGTGCCGTCGTAATAAGCCGGACGGTTTTCGTGGTTGTCGCGCCAGCGCCAGGGCAGGAAAGCCCACTTTGGCGGCACAATGGTAGGGCCAACATGAAGTGAATGAGCTTTTACCATTTCAGCAGG
Organism: Prolixibacteraceae bacterium; assembly: GCA_016931385.1. Classification (GTDB taxonomy): domain Bacteria; phylum Bacteroidota; class Bacteroidia; order Bacteroidales; family Prolixibacteraceae; genus DAIMEA01. Next base: position 1,714 of record JAFGEV010000180.1, on the reverse strand, counting down.
ATTTGGATTGGTGTAAATAATCCCGCTCAGGTTTTTACCTTCAAACGAAATGGATACAACATCGGGGTTGGTGTTACAGAAATCGTAGTGTCCGGGCCAGGTGCCCTCGAAAAAGATTCCGTACCCATTCGATGAAATATGAAAAGGGGTATACAGCGAAACAGTTGGTTTTACAAGCATATCAATTTTCTGCCCGCGCAGGTTAAGCGCCTCGGTAATGCCTTCTTTCCATGATTCTTTCTGGTTGCCATCGACAACCCGCTCGAAAAGGCCGGTGAAAAATTCATCGGGGGTGGCCGAAAGGTTAAGTCCCCATCCGGTTATATTATCATCGGGTGTAGCCGAAAACGAAAAATTGATGTTTCCGTCATTTTTAACAAACCTGACAATAATATTTTTATCATCAATAATCCATGCAGCTGAAAACTGGTTCTCATCGGAAGAAACCTTTTCGGGTTTTCCGGTTATCCATGTTTTTTCGCCATCGCTTTCAAACCATAGGGCGCTGGTGCCGGAAATTTCGTTTTCCAAAAATGTAATCGGAATTTTTGCTTTTTCATCAGTGATATTTAGCTTAAAAGCACCATCAGCGTCAATTTTTAGTTTTGCAAGTTCGTCGGATTGGCACGAAAAAAGTGTTATTAATGTAAAGATCAGAGATAGATTTTTAAGATTTTTTTTGTTCATATCGCTTAGATTTATCTAGTAAAATTTTACGATAAAATTAGAAGTTTATGTATTCGAATTTTACAGGTGAATTATTCGTTATTTATTTGAGTCGAAAAAATCCCAATATTCCCTAGCTGTTAAAATCCTTGTATATTCAAACTCAGAAATTTGAAAATCAAGCGTATTTCCGGTGATTAAATAATCTGCAGAACTTTCTGCTGCCAGCTCTAAAAACATATTGTCCCTGGTATCAGTCAAAATGTCAAGTTTTTCTGTGGGATTATAAAATTTTGATATTTCTCTAAGCCTGGTTAATACAATATCTGCTTTTGATTTAAAATTTGTATATCTAGAAAATTTATCTCTATTCATCACTTCGATATACTCTTTATAAACTTCATCGGAAAGACATGTTTCAACTTTTTGGGTCAGCACTAGTTCATATAAAATCTTTGTCGGAATAGAATTTGATATTAGTGCAGAAACAATAATGTTAGTATCAATAATGAGCTTTTGCATCTCGAACTGCATTTATTTCAGCATTTATTTCGTCGAGGGTCATTTTTGAGAGACCTTCTTTTTCAGCAATATTATTGCATTCAATAAGTGCTTTTCGGGCATATTCTCTATTTATCAAATCAACTAAGTCAGTAAATTTAATTTCTTTATTTTCAAAATTGTACTTTTTGAAATCGGTATTACTTATTTTTATCTGTAAGGTTTGCATAATATTAGATAATTTATCATTTTTTCAAAATTACGATTTTTTCCTTTATCGGATAGTCTTGGTTGTAGAAGCGTATTAACAAAGAAATTAATACAGAGAATTCAAATTCTCATACTTCACATCCCATTCCCCGTTTTGAGGGAATCCATTTTCACCCTTGTTGTTCCGGTATGTACACATTTCAGCAACTGCTGAAAGAATCCCGCCATTCCCTGGCAGGTATATTGGCAACCTTCCTTCCTGGTAGTTGTGCCCGTTAACAAGGTAGGTGTTCTTTTGGGTATCCATCAGCAACAGGTCAATTGCCTGTTCGGGCTC
>JAFGEV010000179.1 GCA_016931385.1 Prolixibacteraceae bacterium | reverse complement strand
AACAATGCAAGCGAAGGCTCAATACCTACCAACAAGGGCACCAATACTGTAGCGCCAAAAGCAACAAATAAAAACTGGATGCCTATTATCGTTTTTTTGGGGAAGGTGATCTTTTGTGCCTGGTTCATAAATTTTGATTTTTTTTAAAAGTAAACAATATTGTAGTTCATTAAAACCCGATATTTATAAAAGTTTAGACAAATATTGAAATGGGTGAAAACTTCTTTTCCTAAACCACTAAATGTGAATTAGGAAATAGCCCTAGTGCAAACAGGTGTAAAAATTTTTAACTTTGTGAAGTTATGATGAATGTTTTTATGACCAGGGCAATAAAGCTTGCCAGACAAAATGTTGAAGCGGGAGGCGGTCCATTTGGGGCAGTAATCGTAAAAAAAGAAAATATGATTGCCGAGGGTGTTAACCGGGTGACTTCAAAAAAAGATCCCACGGCACATGCCGAAATTCAGGCAATCAGAGCAGCCTGTGAGAAGCTTGGAACACACGACCTGTCAGGTTGTGAAATCTATTCTTCATGTGAGCCCTGTCCGATGTGCCTTTCGGCCATTTATTGGGCTCATATTTCATGTATATATTATGCCGCTTCACGCGAAGATGCCGCTAAAGCAGGATTTGACGATCTGTATATTTTAAACGAAATAAAACTGAGTCGCGAGAACCGCTCAATCCCACATGTAAAGTTGCTCAATCCTGAAACTTCTTCTCCATTTGAAGCCTGGAAGGACTGTCCCGATAAATCGAAATACTAAAATGGACAAAACCCGGCTTGGTAATTCTTTTTTCTTACGCGATGTGCTTGATGTTGCCCCGGCACTTATAGGCAAAACCCTTGTTCGCAGGTTCAATACGGGTGAAATAAGAAGTTATATAATTACCGAAACCGAAGCATATCGTGGAGAGGAAGACAAAGCCTGCCATGCCAGCAAAGGACTAACCCCAAGAACAGCTGTAATGTACCAGCCCGGAGGTGTAATATACGTTTATCTTATTTACGGTATGTATTGGATGCTGAACTTTGTAACTTCTGAGAAAGGTAATCCTTCGGCCGTTTTAATCCGTGGCATTGAAGGTTTCAACGGGCCGGGCAGGGTTGGAAGAGAATTGCAACTCGACCTGTCTTTTTATGGCGAAGAACTTCTTCAATCGGAACGATTATGGGTTGAAAAAGGAATTACACCAGTTGGCATTGTTTGTTCAGAACGCATTGGAGTTGATTATGCCGGGAAAAAATGGGCTGAAAAAAAATGGCGTTTTCTTCAGAAATGATATCGGGAGCACCATTCTTATATAGAGGAAATGCAAAGTGAATTTGCTTTCACATTCTTTAATAATTTTTTACCATCCTTTTCCGGTTTGAAATGTTATTTTTGTGGTTCGTAAAATTTAAACTGTAAACGGATGAAGATTCGCAGGAAACCATTAATTGTTGTTTCAGCCTTTGTGTTGTCGGGCTTTTTGCTGATGGGGCTGAACAATATCGACAATAAAAATTTTGAAATTGCCAAAAATCTTGATATCTATTTTTCCCTTTTCAGGGAACTGAATACGTTTTATGTCGATGATATTGACCCCGGAAAACTGGTGAAGGAAAGTATTGATGAAATGTTGCTTTCGCTCGATCCATATACCAATTATATCCCCGAAAGTGACATTGAAGATTACCGCTTTATGACCACCGGCGAATATGGCGGGATTGGTGCTTTAATCAGCAAACACGGAAATGAAATTGTTATTTCTGATCCTTATGAAGGTTTCCCTGCATATAAGGCAGGCCTAAGGGCAGGTGATGTCTTTCTTGAAGTTGCCGGCAAATCGACCGAAGGTATGAATACCGAAGATGTAAGTAACATGTTAAAAGGTTCGGCTGGCCAGCCCGTGAAATTAAAAATGAAACGTTTCGGCGAAAAAAAACCTTTTGAACTTGAAATAACCCGCGAAAAAATTGTGATCGACCCTATCAGTTATTATGGTATGGTGGATGATAAAACGGGATATATACACCTGAATAATTTCACAAAAGATTGTGCCGAAAAAGTAAAAAAAGCCTTTCTTGATCTTAAAGAAGTTAACGGCGCCGAGCGGCTTATCCTCGACCTGAGGGGAAATCCAGGAGGCTTGCTTATTGAGTCGGTTAACCTTTGCAACATATTTCTCGATAAAGATGTTGAAGTGGTTAGCACAAAAGGGAAAGTATCGCAATGGGATAAGGCTTACAAAACAACCGGAAATCCTGTCGATACCAAAATTCCATTGGTTGTGCTGGTAAACCGGGGTTCGGCATCGGCTTCCGAAATTGTGTCGGGCACTATCCAGGACCTCGACCGGGGAGTTGTTCTTGGTTCGCGTACTTTTGGTAAAGGCCTGGTTCAAACTACACGAGACTTGAGTTATAATTCTAAACTAAAAGTTACCACTGCAAAATATTATATTCCCAGTGGCCGTTGTATCCAGGCGCTCGACTATGCACACCGTAACGAAGACGGAAGTGTTGGACACATCCCCGATTCCCTTATCAGTGAGTTTACTACACGAAACGGCCGAAAGGTTTTCGATGGTGGGGGCATCAGGCCCGATATTACTGTTGAAGATTCTACATTATGCAACCTTTCAATAAGCCTAATACGCCAGTTTAAAATTTTTGACTATGCCACAAAATTCAGGAGTGAAAACGATTCAATCTGTTCTCCTTCTGAATTTAAAATTAATGACAATATATATGATGGCTTTGTAAAATTTGTTGAAGAATCAGACTTCAATTATACTTCAGAAACACAAAAAGCCCTTGAAGATCTGAAAAAAACAGCTAAGTCGGAAAAATATCTCGACCTTGCTGAGGAACAGTTTGCTTTACTCGAAAAAAACCTTCAGCCCAACCTCGATCGTGATTTACACAAATTCAGGGACGAAGTTTCCATTTTGCTGAAAAATGAAATTGTTTCGCGCTATTATTATCAAACAGGTTCGGCAATTTCGGCACTTGAGGGTGATTTGACAATTGAAAAGGCTAAGGAAATTCTGGCCAGTGAAACAACATATCAACAGATTTTGCTGCCTGATTAATATTGAATTAAAATATTACATTCAAACTAACGATAGATTTTTATCAGATTTTCGAACGATGGTTAACCGTCATTTCTCAATAGTAATTTCATTATTTGACTATTGACTACTGACCAATGACTACTGACTTATTGTTTTTTAACCTATAACGGATTCAACAATCCTGGAACAGACAATTCCAGCCCCTTCCGATTTTCCACTTTTTACCGATAAAAACCTGCCACCGGCATTTTTTTCCTCGATGCTGTAACTTGTTCAGTTTACTTTCGTCATAGCTTTTGAAAACACAAACTTTTTTTTTAATGTAAATAATAAACCGATGAACAAGATTATTTTACTACTGTCAATTCTGATTGCTTCAATAGTTTCGGCTAATGCAACAGACAACAACTGGGGGCGCTCAGTCCGCGGGAACGGCAATGTTACTAAAGAAAACCGCGATATTGAACCATTCGATGGCATTAAAGCCAGTGCCGGCATAAACGTATACCTTTTTGAAGGCAATGAGGAAAAGGTAATTGTTGAAACCGATGAGAACCTTCAGGAATGTATTATTACCGAGGTAAAAGGTTCAACCCTTAAATGCTACCCTGATTGCAGCATTCGCCGTTCGACCAAAATGAACGTGTACGTTACTTTCAGGGAGCTAAACAAAATACATGCATCTTCCGGCTCCGATGTAGTTGGCGAAACACCCATTAATGCACGTGAACTCGATATTGATGCGAGCAGCGCAGCCGATATAAAAGTTGAGGTGAAAGCTGAAACAATTTATTGCAATGCCTCAAGCGGCGCCGATGCCGTAATAAAAGGCAAAGCCGGCCATTTCAGGGGGCGTGCCAGTTCAGGAGCCGATATTAAGGCTGAAGACCTTGTTGTTGAAACCTGCGATGCAAATTCTTCAAGCGGCGCCGATATCCGCATTACTGTCACCAAATCGATTGAAGCCGATGCCAGCAGCGGTGGCGATGTTGTTTACTATGGGAACCCGGAAAGGGAAAACGTAAGGGAATCAAGCGGGGGTGATGTTCACCGCCGATAACACTATATTACCATATAAAAATATAGGGCGATTTGGAAAAAACCGCCCTATATTTTTTTGGTATATATTTTTAGAAAAACCTTCTCTTTACAACAATGCCAACCCCTATCAGCACAAATGCTGCAAGGATATAATAAATGTTGAAAGGCACAGCAGGGCTGGCTAAAATAACAAATGGGACACCCTGCCCTGTCCCAGTTCCACTGTCTAATGCAGGTGCCCAGCTTCCTGTATACTGAACTGCATTTCCTGTTGTTGTTTGACCTGTAACGGTTACTGGTGGGCACCAGGGGCCTGAACCCAAAGAGCCATTCATTTGAACGGCAAGCCAATAAGTTCCGGCATTTAAAGTTGCGTTCACTTCACAAACACATTCCATGATTGGACGATTGATATCGCCTGAATTGTAATCAGCAACCCTGTAAATACCCGACCAATCTGAAGAAACCATTCGGTTGGTAAGCATATCTCCCCAAACAACATTGCCGCCTGCATCGGGCTGTCCGTCGTATATTTCTAGATAAACATCTGTTATTGTTGATGTGGTTGATGAACCGGTCTGATACCCATATACCAATATCGTAGCAATATCGGTTGGGCCAGATAGAACAAAATCATCGGCCATAATGTTTCCTGCTGAAGTTTGAAAACCAAAACCAAGCGTGTTCATACTCAAAGATGTCTGAAGAACACTTTCATCAGCGCCGCCTGAACCGGTACCCGGGCTGTTTACCAATGGGCCATTGTCCCATATTACTGCCGGAGATGCAGTTAACGACGGTATTGTTGCCCCGGGATTCAGGGAAACATTTGGTGTGCCACCTGAAGGTGCAATATCTCTAGACTGACCAAAAGCAAATAAAATTGCAAATGAAAAGAAAACAGAGAAGAGTAATTTTTTCATAATATCTATTTTTAAATTATTTTTTTTCAAAACTACATTTTTTTTTAATTACATGAAACAACAATATTTAAAAACATTCTCTTTACCGAATTGTTAACTTGAAAGGGGTATGTTTTTACACTCCCTGATAAATTCCTAAAAAGACTTATTTTTGATCCGCAATTTACGGAAAAACAAAAAAATATGAAAGTTACAGTTGTTGGAGCGGGAAATGTGGGCGCTACCTGTGCTCAGGCAATTGCCTTAAGGGGAATTGTGAACGAAATTGTTTTGCTTGATATTAAAGAAGGCCTTGCGGAAGGGAAAGCCCTTGATTTATGGCAAACTGCTCCTATTGAATACTACGACTCGAGGCTTATTGGCTCAACCAGCGATTATGAAAAAACTGCCGGTTCCGATGTTGTTGTGATCACCTCGGGGCTGCCCCGTAAACCGGGCATGAGCCGCGACGACCTGATATCGATCAATGCCGGTATCGTGAAGTCGGTAACAGGCAGTGTGATAAAACATTCTCCCGATGCAAAACTCATTATCGTTTCAAACCCCCTTGATGTAATGACCTACTGTGCCTACCTGACTGCAAAAAAACCTAAAAACGAAGTATTCGGGATGGCCGGTATTCTCGACACAGCCCGTTTTCGTGCTTTCCTTGCCGAAGAACTTGATATTAACCCGAAAGATATACAGGCGCTTTTGCTGGGCGGGCATGGCGACACCATGGTACCGCTTCCTCGATATACAACTGTTTCGGGAATTCCTGTTACCGAACTTATCGAAGAGGATAAACTGAATGCCATTATCGAACGTACTAAAATGGGCGGCGGCGAACTGGTGAAATTGCTGGGCACTTCGGCCTGGTACGCACCTGGGACTGCAGCAGCACAAATGGTAGAGGCTATTGTTCTTGATCAGAAACGTATTTTCCCGGTTTGTGCTTACCTTGAAGGCGAATTCGGATTAAACGACATATACCTTGGAGTGCCTGTAAAACTGGGCAAAAATGGCATTGAACAAATTATCGAAATTGACCTTAACCCAGACGAAAAGGCCTTACTTGAAAAATCGGCTGCATCGGTTAAAGAGGTGATGGATGTACTTGACGACATGAAATTGTTTGAATAAGCATATTAAATATTTCTGATAAGAGGCTGCTAAGGCCTCTTTTTTCATATTAACAATTTTAAAGAATACGTTCCTCTTTACAACTTCCTTTTAATCATCAAACTGCCTTTTCAACCGCTCGTAATTCTGGATTATCCTGTCGATGACTACCGGCAAATTGAATTCGACAAAATCAGTGTTAGGTTTTCTTGGAGCATATTGGTTGTAAGGAAAGTCGTAATTCCGGCTCAGGTACAACTCTTTCGATAATTCAGCCTTGATCTGAGCCATGTTTTTTTCAAAATATTCCATCTCCATATCCCGGTATTTAATTTCTACCATCTCTATTGTGTATGGCGAAGAATCAAGAATAAACTTGTTATCATCAGCATGGTAAATATTTGCAGCCACAACCTTCCTGTCGTATGAAACATGTACAACAGCAAATGAATCATAAGGCACAAATGGGATACGAAAAAAACCTTCGGCATTGGTAATAAATACTTTTAACGTAAGGTAACTAACAATGTGGGCATTCTCAACGGGCATTGAGTCGGGTGAAAGGATATACCCTTCGAAATACTTTTTCCCCGGGTTTACAGGCTGGCATTTCAACATCACAGATAATGACAATAATCCAATTAAAAGCAACCATTTCATGGCAGGGTGATTTTCCCTGCAAGTTAAACTGTAATTGAGTTAAGATATTGAAATAAGGTTTAACAATATTGAAGGAAAGCTAACAAACATTAAACAAAGGGAACACATACTGAGCCTGTTGATTGCTTGTGCAGATAATAGTATGCTATAATTTTTTCAGATAGCTTTTTATAAATGCATCAGCATCATCTATTTTAAAGCCTCAACCTCAACCTTCTGTAACAAAGCAACATATAACAACGATAACGCGAAGCAGACAACAAAGACAACTAAATAGAAGCTATATCCTGTCTTATCCAGGTACCTCTCAACCTTAACCTTAACCTTAACCTTAAACGTACTGATCCCCCTTGTTGATCCTTACATCGTTTACGAACTGGCGTATTTGCTGCTCGTTTTCCTTGCGGCAGATCAGCAGTATGCCATCGGCTTCAACTACAATATAGCCATCAAGTCCTTCAGCCACAACCAGTTTTTCATTGCCGACATTGATGATGCAGTTTTGTGTGTTGTATAACTGTACGTTATCGCCATTTATAGAATTTCCCGTTTCATCGTGCTGTGTATTATCCCATAACGAACCCCAGGTTCCAAGGTCGCTCCAGCCAAAATCGGTACACAATACGTACACGTTTTGGGCTTTTTCCATAACCCCGTAATCGATAGAGATATTAGGGCATTCGGAATAAGTCTTATTCAGGAAAGCTTCTTCTTCTTTCGAGTAGTAATATTTTTTCCCTTTTGAAAAGAGTTCATTTACTTCGGGAAGGTGGGTTTCAAATGCACTGATTATCGATTTCAGCGACCAGATAAAAATACCGGAATTCCAAAAGAACTCACCGCTTTCGATAAATACCCGGGCCATTTTTAAATCGGGTTTTTCGGTAAAAGTTTTAACTTTATAAAGGTTGTTAATTTCGCCAAAGCTAATAATTCCGTTAATCTGAATATAGCCATAACCTGTTTCGGGCCTGTTTGGGGTAATGCCAAGGGTAAGCAAAGCGTCGTTTTTCGAAACATATTGCAGCCCGTTTGTCAATTGGTTTATGAATTCATCTTCGTTTGAAATCAGATGGTCCGATGGCGCAACAATAATGTTTGCATCTTTGTTTTTATGCTTAATCTTATGGCATGCATAAGCAACACAGGGAGCTGTGTTCCGCCGAAGGGGTTCACACAATACCTGTTCTTCTTTTAAACCGGGGAGTTGCTTTAGAACCATTTCCCGGTAATCGAGGTTGGTAACCACTAAAAAATTTTCCAGTGGGCATATCCGGCTTAATCTCCTGAAAGTTTGTTGTATAAGGGTTTCTCCTGTGCCAAGGATATCGATAAACTGTTTGGGCCTTGATGTTTTACTTAATGGCCAGAAGCGGCTGCCAATACCGCCTGCCATTATCATACAAAAAGTATTCTTCATTTTTTAGTGAGTTTTTAAAAGACCGGTACGAAGTCTATTAGTTTTATAGTGCAATTATAATGAATTGAACGTTCAAAAAACAGATTGTTGGTCAATTTTAATCCGGCATTAATAAAAAAACCGGGTATAAAGCTAACGGCTATTTAATAAAATATCTAGCGCGGGTGCATCCTAACAAAGGGGATCAGCATTTCTTCAAGTGAAATTCCTCCATGCTGAAACGTGTTCCGGTAATAATTTACAAAATAGTTGAAGTTGTTTGGATAAGCAAAGAAATCCTGGTTGCTGGCAAAAATGAATGTAGTACTGACATTCGGTGAGGGCAGGTGCACATCGGCAGGCCTTTTAATTTCGAAAACCTCTTTTGGGTTATATTTAAGGTTGCGGCCAAGCTTATACCTTAAATTCGTATTGGTGGTACGTTCTCCAACAACTTTTATCGGATTGTCGACTTTTATTGTGCCGTGATCGGTGGTAAGGATTAATTCAAAGTTGTTATCACTCAGTTCTTTCAACAGTTCAGTAAGGCCCGAGTGCTGAAACCAGCTAATGGTTAACGAACGGTATGCAGCCTCGGTGCCAGCAAGTTCTTTTATCATGTCCATTTCGGTACGCGCGTGTGATATCATATCGACAAAATTCAGTACCTGTACAGCCAAATCGGACTGCAATATCTGATTGAGGTTTTCGGTACTTTTCCGCCCGGGTTTGGCCGAGGTGATTTTATCAAAATAGAGTTTTTCTTTCCTCCCGTTTCTGGCCATTTGTTTAAGAAGCAATTCCTCTTCAAAAGTATTTTTCCCCCCTTCTTCGTTATCATCTTCATTCCAATATTCAGGAAAAATTTTCTTTATGTCGGCAGGCATTAAACCTGAAAAAATGCTGTTACGTGCATACATGGTGGCCGTGGGCAGTATCGAAAAGTAAATTTCGTCGCGTTCAATGGTGAAATATTCATTAAAAATAGGGCTTAATGCCCTCCATTGATCGTAGCGGATGTTGTCGATCAGCAAGACAAAAACTTTTTTGCCTTCGTCGAGTATTGGGAAAACGCGCTTTCGGAACAAGTCGGGTGAAATTAACGGACGGTTTGGTTTCTCGGGGTTTAGCCAATCCTGGTAATTTCGTTTTACAAACCGAGAGAAAGCATTGTTTGCTTCATATTTCTGCATGTGCAAAACTTCGTCCATGGCTTTGTCGTCGGAAGAGCTCAATTCCATTTCCCAAAAAACCAGCTTCTTATACACGTCTATCCAGTCGTTCATCGTAAACGAATCGTTAATCTTCATCCCGAGCCGGGAAAACTCCATCTGATAAGCCGAAGTGGTTTGGCGTGTTACAAGCTCCTTTTTGTTCACATTCTTTTTTATTGAAAGGAGCATTTGTTTTGGGTTGACTGGTTTTATAAGGTAATCGGCCATTTTCGAACCGATGGCCTCGTCCATGATAGCCTCTTCTTCGCTTTTTGTAATCATAACAACCGGAACATTGCTGTTGATTTCCTTAATGTACGAGAGGGTTTCGAGGCCTGTATACCCCGGCATGTTTTCATCAAGAAAAATTATGTCGTATTGTTTTTCACGCACCATATCGATGGCATCGGAGCCATTGGTTGTGGTTTCAACTTCGTAGCCTTTATTTTCGAGGAAAATTATGTGTGGTTTTAACAAATCAATTTCATCGTCGGCCCATAAAATCCTTATTGTTTTGTGCTGCATGGCATAAAATTTAATAATCGTCAAACAGAAATCTTTTTCTATTGCTTTCAGGTTTATATAACAAAGGTAAGCTTTGTTTTATTGCCCGGGCAAGGCGGGTTCACATCTTTTAACTAATAATTCTCCGTGTAGAATTTTTGATAGCCCTGAATATCCTTACTTTCAAGAAGTGCATCGAGGTTTTCACCGGTAATAAGGAAACTGCGGTATTCAATGTTTCTTAACGACATGCTTACACGCGAATCGTTCTGAACATTATTGAAATAACTTTCAGCCTTTTCTTTGTTTTGAAGCCCTGTAACCATCACCAATATGCGGAAATCATCGAAGGCCCTGGTGGTAATTTCAATTCCCGAACCACGGTAGCCAATGGCATTGAAACGGGTAAGGTAGGTTATCAGCAGGGTTTGGTTCGGGCTATTTGCCGGAAGGATATATATTATGTTATGTACGGCTTCGGCATTGTATTCAAAAATCTGGGCCTGTGTTGTCACGGTCTCTTCAACGGCCTGAACACTATCTGCTTCAACTTTACCTTGCCCGGTTTGTTCCGTTTCTGTTTCTATTTCTTCAGCTTTCGGTTGTTGTACTGACTCAACAGGTTCTGTTTCAGTAACATTAACTGCTTGTTTTTCCTCAGATGAAGTTTCGTCAACTTGTTTGCTATCTTCAGTGTCCGGAATTTCTTTTTCAGGTGACTTTGGCTTACAGACAATGTAATTTGCCCGGTAAAACCTTTCCCATTCATCAAGTTTGCTGGTCTCGGTCAGTTTTTTGAGGTTCGAATCGGAAATAATATATGTTTGATATTTCGTATTACCTATTGAGCTGAAAAGCTGGTCATTGTTCTTTACCAGTTTGATGTATTCCTGAGCTTCCCATGCATTGGGGAAAGATGAAACGCTCAGCAGGGTTTTGCCTTTAACTTTGCCTGGCAATACACGATAACGCCTGTCTTTAATTTCAGAAAGGTTGAATCTCACAAAATCCCGCATCAGGAATCCGGTTCCAAAATTCTCCTGATCGATAATAATCAAAAACGAGTGGGGAGTGTCATAGCCTTCGTCGAATGTCCTTTCAATTGAAGCTGATGCAACGTTGCTGCCGGTTTCGTCGGCAGCTTTTACAACTACATAGTCGCCCTGTTCATTAAGTTCTTCGTTTGGGTCCCTGTTTAAGCGGGCCATAAGTTCTTCAGGCGATTCCAGTTCAGCTTCGGTAAATTTACCTGAGGTTATGCTGCTGTAGTTCTTAACAAAGTAAGCCAGGTACTGGTCGTAGCTCCTGTCGCTTAACATTTCCCGGTAATTGTTGTTCGAGGCTACAAAATTGAAATATCTTTTACCGGCAAGGGTTTTGAATACATCGGGTTTCCTTATTATCGACAAGAAATAAACCAGGGCACTCTCTTTATTGTCGAAGTTTCTTACGATGATTAAGCGGGTATCGTTGTTTAGGTTTTCAGTTTCTATATCAAAATCGAGCATTGTGTAGTGATCGAGGTTATAGTTTGCAATATCGAATTTTAAACGGTTTACATCAATGTCGTTGTCGGTGGGTATGGCAATAATGAAATAATGCAGCAGATCGGAATCTTTATCCCATTTCCCGGCATATGGATCGTCTCCTGCATTTTGCTGGTTGAGAATTTCTTTGTTAGTAATGACATTATTCAGATAACCTTCATTAACCAGCTTACTGTAATCCGAAAGGCGGTCTTCTTTTATCAAACCAAGTATTTGTTTTGCAAGCGGCGCAGGTTCCGAATTTGGATATTTTGCGACATAGGCCCTAAGTGAATCGGCAAACCTGTTGTTGCCCAAACCCCTCGATTCGGAAATTATTCTCACAAACTGTACTTTGGGTATCAACGAAGTATCGGGCTTAAGTTCAAGGGCCATTTTTGTTAAGCGGCCAGCTTCTCCAAACTCCCTGTTTTTGTAAGCTATAAACGCCTGGTTGTAAAGTTTATTAATACTGTCTTTTCTGCTTTCTTCTTCAATAAAGAAATTCGGGTTGATAAGGTATTTGGCAAAGTTCGACTCAGGGTATTTTTCTACAATAAGGTTTTTATAATATTCAGCGCTATCGGGTTTATTTGTCAATTTATATGAATCCCATAAATAAAACATGCTTGATAAAAGGTAAATGTTTTCGGGATAGCGGTTATTAAGGTCCGAAAAACAGGTTATTGCCGTTTCAAAGTCGTTAAATTCCGATTTCAATGAAACACCTGCATTAAAGAGCGCATCTCGTATTTTCAGGTGTGAAGCTGCCATCAATGAATCGGTTTTAGGAATGTCCTGCATATAATATTCCTTTGTAGTGGGGTCGTCGTTCCTTTGTTCCCCTTTTTCTTCAAGCAAGGCTTCCAGATCTTCTTCAATGGGTTCCCCGAACTCGTCGAGCACAATTTCCGATTGGTTCGACCGCCTCCAGTTATCATCATTCTGTCTTTCACCCCAAAGCCGTGCAAACTCCTTTTTACCATACGAAACAGTTGTTTGGTTATAAAAATACCACACCGACGAAGATTGCCCGCCAAGACGCATACGGGAGTTTGTAGCAGCGTAATAATTCATCCCTGTTTCGCCTGCGTTTTCTTTCATTAAAGCTTCCTGTTTTTCCTTTTCTGCTTCAATCCACTTGTCGATTTTTTCGTTCAGTTCATCTTCGGGCAACAGGGCAAGTGCCTGCAGACTGTCTTCTGTTTCGACTGTAACCAGGTTTTGGGCAAGGGCATTCAGCGTGGAATATTTCTTCGAAATGGATTCATAATTGGGATAATTTTGGTCAATTACGACCATGGCGCTGTCGTAATATTTTCCCGATTTGATATATTCCCGCTGTTCGAGGTAAATTTCGGCAATGGTGAAACAACTCAGAGCAAGCTGAAAGGTGTTATCATACGATGATGAAACCGATTTACTGTACATTTCAATAGCTTCATCGGTTTTACCTTCGTTGTAAGCAAGGTTTCCAAGTGCAAAATAAATCTGGTCGAGGAATGGTTTGTTCCATGCTTTACGCCTCATCTTATTTAACTCTTTTCGCAGCATGGCTGCATTGCCCTCGCCCGAAAATACCCCTGCGCTTTTTATCCGCGCGTTGAACAACATTTTATAATTTGGTCTCCTTCTTATTACCTGGTGGTAAGCCTCGAGTGCCTGTTCCTGCTTGCCGGTCTCCTCGTAAAGTTGAGCTAAAATGTATGTATAACGTGTTTTGCGTTTGTTGCCTTTGATTTTCTTTATTCCAATATCGAGATAATGGATAGCCTCCTCGTATTGGTGCTGTTTCAGGTGCATATCGGCAGCTGCAATGGCCAGTTCGCCTTCTAGTTTTTCAGGAAAAAAGTCATCGCCTTCAAGTGTCTGAACAATTTCCTGAGCTTCGGTATACCTTTCGGCTTCGCTTAAACTACGTATCAACCAGATGTAAGCTTCGTACTTAACAGGTTCGTCCTTGTATTTGCGGATAATTAACTGAAAGATGCTGCTGGCCTGAATGAACTCTTTTTTATAAAGGTATGCCCGGCCAATCATAATGTAGGCATCATCGACCCACTTGTTGTATTCGGGCTTGATTTTTTCCCTTTTCCGGCTTCTCTGGCTCCCTTTTTTGCTGCTTTCGGGGGCTTTTGTTATTGAATGAAATTTAATCAGCTTTGTGCCTTTATCGATGGCTGTAGTCATATCGCCGGTTACCTGCGTTTCGGTACCTGGTAGACTTTCTTTAAACACCGGAAGTATTTTGGTATAATCTTCTTCTACCTGCTCTTCGATTTTCAAAAGGCCGGCTTTCATCGCCTCGTCCCCATTGAAATAAACATTGTAATGAGCTGTAAGGTTATGAAAATTTCGCGTGATAAATGTGTTTTTTTCGGTTGTGCACGATACCAACACCATTGTAATCACCACGGGGAGCAGATATGTATTTCGAAATCGTTTTCTCAAAGTAAAATCGTAAAAAATTGCCTCGGAAGTTAAAACTCCATTTTCAAAAATATATTGTATTTCGGGCAACTAAAAAGCCCGGCTCAAAAATTATGCAATATTACAAAATTCTTTGGAGAGGAGTTGGGCATACAAAATGATTGAGGGGTTTTTAAAAGAATTAAACCCGGTAACTGGAAAAATTCCAATACCGGGTTCAATTCTGTATAGTTTTTTCAAAAAGCAAGGTGCTACTTTATGAAGCCTATTTCTGAAGCGATAAAAGAGGGTCGCCACTTTTAGCCTGAACCTTAAATACAGTATTGTATGAATCAGGCTGAATTGCTTCAGGGAAAAAGCATGCAATCAGGCCCAGTGCCTCTTCCCTGGTTTTTCGGGCACACGAGATTTGCGATTGCTCACTGAATGATTTCGTGACAATCGACCGGCTGTAGGCCGACACTTCAAGTTTCTGATTGCATTCGGGCACCTTTCGCATCCCGAAACCTAATTCGTTGCAAAGGTACATTAGCTCAATATTCTTGCCTCTTAAAATGTAACAACATTCATTTTTCTGTGGCAATACTTCAACAGTGAAAACCTCTCCCGCAAGTGAATAGCTTAGTTGATACAGGTTTTCACTTTCCTGGGTAACTTTGTATTTCCCAAGAGCTGTGTTGCTGTCGCCCGAAAGTGTTTCAACAGCAAATGCATTTACTGATAGAAATGCAATTACGAATAGTGTAACAATTGTTTTCATGGTATTTTGTGTTTAATAATTATTCCAAAGCTATGAAGCAAAAATGTGAGATTTCTGAAAAAGTACCGAAATAGAATAATAAACTGTCAAATGTTGGCGAGCAGAAGAAAAGTTGAATTTATAGTTGGTTTCTTTGATTGTTTAAACATCGAAATACAAACGACAATAAACTCCTGATGAAAAAAGAACGAAAAAGGATCAAATGCAAAAAAAGTAAATTACTGTTGTTGCATGATGTTCTGTTTTTGTTGCCGTTTATACTTTTTTATGTGTTGTTGCTCAATTTCTGACATTGATTCGTAACTATTTTGATTTTTTCAAGACTATATTTATACAAACACAAACTTCAATATCGTAAATAATGGAAAAAAGGGTTTTTATAAAACCAGCAAACCAATTTTTTCATCGGTTTATTTCCAGGCCGTATTTATTTCATATTGCCTTGTGGCTGGTTGTTTTGATTATTCTGTCGGTACTTACCGGGTTAAATGGAGTATGGCCCTTTTATTTTTATTTCCTGAATATGTTTGTTGCCCTTCCGGCCATGATATTTTTCACTTATACAATGGAATGGTTTGGTCAAAACTTACTTTTTAAAAAAGGGAGAAGTATTTGGCTTTTTATTTTTATTTTTTTATTCATGACTATTTCCTGTTCGCTGTTAATTCCCTTATTAAACCATGGTTTGTTTTTTGGATTATTTTTCAATCGCATTTTTGAACCCGATCCATGGTTTAACTGGAGGTTAATTCCGCAAAATATTATCCTTTTATGGTTGCCTTACTTTGTTCTTTCCATCCGTACGGTTTTGGTATATTGGTTTAGATCGGAACAGGAAAAATTATTGATCGAAAATAAGCGCTTGCTGGCCGAAATAAAACTCATGAAAATAAAACTTCATCCTCATTTTTTATTTAACACGCTGAATAACCTTTATGCCATGTCGACTGTAAATTGCGATAAAACTCCGGAATATATTTTAAAACTTTCTGAATTGTTCAGGATAATGTTATACGAATGTAACAAGGAGTTTTATCCTGTAAGCGAAGAAATCGGTTTAATCAGAAATTACATTGAACTGGAAAAAATCAGATACGATGACCGGCTAAAACTGGAAACCATTTATCCTGAAAACATTGGGAGGGACCTTTTGATGCCCCCCCTCCTCCTTTTTTCTTTTGTCGAAAATGCTTTTAAACACAGCAGCAGGCACCATGCCGGGGTGATTTCAATTTCAATTGTCATTCAATTTGAAGCCGATAATATGATCTTCCGTTCAAGCAATAGTGTTTCTGAGATAGTTCCCCCTAAAAAGGGCTATGGGGGTTTTGGATTGGATAACACACAAAAAAGGCTTGAACTTGTGTACGGAAAGGAGTACGTTTTTGAAAACGGTTATGTAAACAACTGTTACGAGGTATATTTAAAAATTCCAAACTTGTATACATCATGATGAAACTCTTTATTAAACAAAACACTTTACTTCCGGTAATTTTATTCGGATTGCTCCTGATTTCATGCTCGGAAAGCAACCAATCCGAAAGGCTTTTTCGACATTTTCTTAACCGGCATACTGAAAAAATCAAACCCATTATGCTCAATTACAACAAAGCAGTGTGGGCTACCTATACCGGCCAAAGTAAATTTTCCGAACTTTTATCGGAAACAAGGCGCACCGATTCATTATACAATGCAACCGATAAGTCACCTGAATATTACCAGCAACTGCTCCGGAATGTATACGATAATGCTTCCGATTTTGAAATACTTTCAAAGATCAAAAAATCAGGATTGATTTCTGATCCTTTATTACAAAGGCAATCCATCAGTTTTTTCAGGGAATATTTATTCATAAAAAATAATTGGGACGAAACTGAAGATAAACAAACACGTTTACTCGATCACTTTTTTGAACTGAAAAAAAATGAAAATTGTTTCTTCGATTCACTTAAAAATATCCCCAATACTGAAGCCCGGTCAATGTGGATCGAAAAATTTTCTGAGCTTACCGGGGAATTCAAAGAAATGCTTAGGGCAATGAATAACGATGCACGAAGGCTTGGTTACGATAACTATTTCCATTACAATATGGAAAATTACGAAGTATCGGTATCGGAGCTGGATGAAATACTTAATTTTGTTAAGATACAAACCGATGCTGATTATGACCTAATTCTTGAAAATTGCAGGGAAATTCTAGCTGAAGAATTCAATACAGATAAGGAAAACTTATTGTATGAACATTACAGATATGCCCATTCTCAAATGATTTTTCCAAAATCGTGGTATGCTGAATATTCTCGTGATGATTTTATTAACAAGCTTAAAGCATTTTATCAATCAGGAGGTTATGACATTAGAGGAATTTTAGCAAAAAGTGATATCTGGTACGATAAGAATAAAACGAACAACAGTTTCTTTTTTTGCCTCGACATTGACCAGGGCGATATGCGGGTTTATTCAAACTCACATCCCAATTCGAGTGAGTTTTATATGCTGATCCATGAATTTGGCCATGCGCTCCATTATGAGAATATCGGGAAAGAAGTACCCTATTTTCTTAAAAACCCCAACCCGATCATTGCCGAGGCAGTGGCCATATATTTTGACAGTAAGATATACGTTTCGCCAGTTCACCGCGAAATGCTGGAATTGCCATCACTTGAAACCAATCCTTATTTCAAAAACTTTACCCATCCTTCCCGATTACTCTTTATTAGAAAACTATTGCGGAACATTGAATTTGAAAAAAGTTTTTTTGAAAATCCCGAACAGGATCTTAATGCGCTTTGGTGGGATTTGAACAGGAAATATCTTCACTACGATGCCGGACCAGACGAACAGGTACCTGAATGGTTATCGAACCAGCACGTGGTTTATTGTAGCGGCATCAATGTATTTTACCTTTACGCAATAATAATTGCAGCCCAGCTGGAACATTGCTTCCCAGGGCAAAATGTTTCGCTGCTGAAGGAAAAGGTGATGAAATATGGGGATTCATTGCCATGGAAGGATATCGTAAAAAAAGCAACCGGTGAGGAGATAAACCTGGAGTACCTTTTTAACTCGTATAAGAAGGGGGATGAACCTACAACAAACAAATCGATCGATGCATTAACATTTTTCCAAAGCACGCCTGATGATTTTATATTATTTAATAATCAACTATAACATACTATAGATAAAATAAAACCTTTTTGCCATGAAAACACGTTGTATTATTGTCGATGATGAGCCTCTTGCCAGGGAAATTATTGCGGGATATATTAACAAGATTGATAACCTGGAATTACTGGCTGTTTGCAGCAATGCCCTTGATGCTTTTCATATTCTGAAAGAAAAAAAGGTCGATTTGATCTTTCTTGACATTAACATGCCCCAAATATCGGGGATCGAATTTTTACGCTCGTTGAGCAACCCTCCAAGAGTAATATTTATTACAGCACATAAAGAATACGCGCTTGAGGGCTTTGAGCTCGATGTAGTCGACTACCTAATGAAGCCTGTTTCCTTCAGCCGGTTGTTAAGGGCAGTTGATAAATACTATACCATTTCTGATAATACTGCCCATTTGCTAGGGGGTGAAAATATCTCAGAAGAGGAATACATTTACCTTAAAGAGAATAAAAAGATTGTAAAGGTCTTTCTTAGCGAAATTGATTATATCGAAGCAATGGGCGAATATTGTCAGGTATTTACCGAAGGGAAACGCATCATTCCGAAAATGTCGATTAAATTCATGGAAGACATGCTTGCCGATAAAGAATTTATTCGTATTCACAAATCACTGATTGTTCCCGTCAAAAAAATATCTGCTTTTTCAGCATCTACCATCGAGATTAACAAAAAGAAAGAATTGCCCATTGGGAGAAGTTATAAAAACTCGGTGCTCCATGCCCTTAAATATAACGGAAAACTGCAGGAGACTTAAGTAATTTTATTCTATTAAACCTCCGTGTAGCCCTTTCTTTTTAAAGAACGCTAAGCAGTACTTTCTGTCCACATATTTTATCAAGCTCAGGTTACTTACAAACGAAAAAGCCTGTCGGTTTAGATAAGCTTTTTTATATTTTCAAGTCGTTGTGATTTTTGGTCTACTCGTGTTCCGAAATAATGCGCCAGTTGCCTGGTTCTGTAATTTCAAAACTGATATCAACATCCACCATAAAGTTGTTCGACTTATTAGGCACCCGGTAACGGATGCTGGCCGAAAAGGGAAATTCAACATTTAACACCTGGGCTACAATGCCCCCATTCACATTGTTAATATCTCCTATAGTGCCGCTACTGTATACCGGCACCTTAAAATCACTAACTGAACGATTAATATCTCTTATCTCGATAGTTAGATTACGACCATCGCCGACTTTCCTGAAACTGGGTTTGCGATTGGTATTACTAGCATTTATGATTTTATATCCATCAAAATCGCTCTTTTCAGTGCCAACAAATTCATTGTACTTCCAGAAGCCAATCAACTCGGTTGAGTCACTAACCAGTTTACCTTTGCCGTGCATTTTGTCTTCAAAAAAATCACCAACATAAATATCGCCATTGGCAAACTGATACTTGCCATTACCCTGTTTCATTCCTTTATAAAACTTTCCGGAATAGGTGTCTTTTCCAATGGAAGTACCTTTTCCGTTTGCCAATCCCTTTCTACACATTCCTTCGTAAGTGCCCTGAATATTAGGATCGAGCACTTTGCATTGTTGCGCCTTTGCTGTTAACGTGGTGAGGGCCGCAATTCCTATAAGTAAAAGAAGTTTCTTCATTTTATATATATTTTTATGACAAAAACCAAAGCAGCCAAATTAAGAGCTACCTTGGTTTTAGTATTTTATATCTTGAAACAATTACTGTTTAACTAAATGAATAGTCCAGAAATAAGTAGCATAAGTTACTTCAAGATCAATGCTACCATCTTCGTTTACAATACCAATAATTGTAGCCGGTGTATCGAGCTGAACAGTACCTGAGATTGCGCCACAGGCATCGTTAAAGGTAGCCGGAACTGGCTCACCAAAGGCCAATCCTGCAAAGTCGTCCATATCGTATACACCATTTATAGCTTGCTCGGTAAGCACCAGGTCGGTAACAATACCGTCGAGAAAACCACCAAAAGTGGCTGTATATGTTCCCCCAAGGTCGCTCGGACAATCCACATCGGAGAAAATAATAGTTATGGTATCCTGTTCATCTATTCTGCCCGTATGCAACACAACCCCCGAAGAAGTTTCAGCACTTTCCATTATAATATCCAACTGCTTGTTACCATCAGAAATACCATCGGTTAAAGGCTGAATTTCAAAGAAACTACGGTCGGCATCGCTCCAGTCTATATCATAAGGGATGGTTAACTCAAAACCATTGTCCGAGGCATTGCTTACAGTAAATGCAACATTTTCATCTTCATCTACGTGTTCTGTTACCATAAAATCAGTACCATAAACTGCATCGCCTTCCATCTTGAATTTCACGATTACATCCTCGTACAAGTCAGGCGAAACGTTCACCCTGTAATTCACTGCGTCATCGTTTTCGGTTACTTCAACCAATTTATAAACATCGTAATCGTGGTAGGCAACAAAAGGCCCGTATTGGTTTGAAAAGTCAATGCGTTCGTCCACATACTCTTCACAGCCCAATAAAGATAAGACAGCGAAAGAAATCAATATTAAATATTTAGTTGTCTTCATATTATTTCAATTTTGTAAAATTGTCATCCAGGTTATTTATCAAGCCACGCTTTTTCTGTTTGCGGTACGGCCACGTAATTCGGGTTCGATGTGGTTTCGTCAGTCGACATAGGGAATCGACGTGGAAAATCATCTAAGTAAGCCCCGGTAGGCAGGTCTAAATCGGGATAACCCGTACGTCTCCACTGTACCCAACCATCAATTGGCAAGAAATACAAATCGAGATATTGCGCCTTGTGGATAGCCTCAATAGCAGTAGTCTGATTGATATTGGTCAGATTTACCAGGTTACCCATGTAATTATCAATATCTTCCTGCAATACTCCATGATATTGCATACCGGTAATTATACCTGCGCGGTAATATTCATTCGCTTTAGCCAGGTCAACACTTCCCATGTACCCCGAAGCATACGCCTCTGCTATAAGTAATTGCACTTCTGAAAAAAGCATAAACGGTTGATCTGTTTCAGCAGTTAACCAGTTTGCATTCAAATCCGAATCATCGCTATAACCCGGCTCGCCTGGTGTAACCCCGCTGAAGTAGTCAGGATCTGCTTCCTGTCCTTCCTGAAACCAAACTTGTAACCGGGGATCTGCATCTTCTTCCAACATATCCACAATATTTGTACTGGGATACAAATAAGCCGGATTTCCTGAATTGTACATTTCAATCAGGCGGTAATACGGATTTTTATGACCAGCCTCGTCAAAATACGGGAATAAGCAGTTGTCGGCCTCCGATTCCATAAGCTTGGCATTTTCTACCAAACTTTTTATTTGTGGCCCGTATGCCTGTGGGTTTTTGGATGCCATTACATTAAGAACACGAAGCTTTAATGAATTTGCAAACTTTTTCCATTTGCTGGCATCACCGGCAAAAAGCACTTCATTAATGGTAATGGCTTCGTCCGACTCGTCAATGCGGGCAATGGCACTATCCAATATTTCAATAACACCTTCCAGTATGTCCTTTTGATTATCGAATTCAGGTTTCGGATAATTCTCGGGATCAATAGCCTGGCTAAAAGGCACATCGCCATAAATTGCAGTAATTGCATAGTAATGATAAGCCATGAGTATTTCGCACATGGCAGCTCCATTCTCGTTTCCGGCTTCGGTTGCCATGCCTGAAGCCAGCTTCAGATTTTTAATATTTAAATAGAACGTTGCCCAACTGTTGTCCGGTGTGTATCCCATATCTCCAAATTGTTCGGGAATGGAAAATACCGATGCGCCATTACTACCTGCAGCCCAATGTTGCGACCAAAACATTAGGGTTGGCCCAATATCCATATAATTATTGGCAAAACCTGAAATGGTATACATAATCAGCACGTTGGGATTAACAGTTGTGGCATTGTTTGGATCCTGGTTTACATCCAGCCAGTCTTTCTGGCAGGAAACTGCTCCAAGTGATAGAATGATAATCAGTAAATATTTTAATGTCTTCATTTTTTCAAGATTTATTGGGATTAGAATGTAATTCTTACGTTCGCACCTATATTTCGGGTTGAAGGTGTTCCTCCCCATTCTACTCCAAACGCGCTTGATTCGGCACCAAAGAGGCTGGTTTCCGGATCGACATGTGGAATCTTAGAATGAATCATGTACAAGTTGCGCCCAATGGCAGCCACTTCAACCATTTGGAACGGAGTACTTCGCAGCAGCTTTGATGGCAAGGAGTATGAAATGCGAATTTCACGTAGTTTCACGTAATCGGCATCAAAAATACTGGGTTCGCCGTCAACACCTGTGTAATTGCGCCACCACTGTTGCATGTTGGCAACAGGAGTTTTGTTAGGCACATAAACAGGATTGCCTTCACCGTCAACCTTTGCATTTACCCCTTCGTTAATAACAGTAGATTCACGATTAACTGCTGTTTCAGCGGCCAAACCATCGTAGCGCAGTTGGGTTACCGTGTTGGAATACATGATCCCACCAAAGCGCATATCAACCAAAGCACTAAGCGTAATTCCATTAAAGGAGAATGAATTGGTTATACCGGCAAGAAAATCGGGATCAACATCTCCCAGCGGTACGGGCTCGGTGGTAAACTCGAATAAACCGGTGGTTTCATTTATAATCCGTTGCCCTTCGTCATTACGTCGGAATCCCAAACCCCAAAGCTGGAAGGATTCACCCTCGTGCGCCTGTACTTTTAAACGATTCCAGGTATTATCCAGCTCAATGGTTTCAACATCGGGAGCAATCGTTTCCACAATGGTTTTATTGGTAGAAAAAGTTCCCATGATATCCCACTTGAATGAACCAACCTGAACAGGAGTAGCAGTTAAACGCAACTCAAAACCTTCGTTTGAAATTTCACCAACATTGATGTTTTTAGCAATGTACCCTGTTGAGTAAGGAATTGGCACATCTACAATCTGGTCTTTGGTATTACTTTTATAATAAGTAACATCCAGGCCCAAGCGGTTTTCGAAGAATGCAAGGTCTAAACCAAACTCGTAAGATATTTGCTGTTGGGGCAACAGGCTAACCGGAGGCAGCACATTGGTTGCACGAAAAGCCGAGAAACCTGCATGTGGGAATGTCATTCCATCAATATATTGCCGCCACGATGATGTACGAGGCTGATAATTAAATTCCAGTTGGTAAGGATCCTCATCGCTACCAACTTTTGCAATGTTAGCACGCATTTTTCCATACGAGAAAAATTTATTTTGCAAGGTTGGGAAAGCATCGGTAAGAATAAAGCTTAAGCTGGCCGAAGGGTAAAAGTAAGAGTTATTTTCTTCAGGCAGTGTTGAGCTGTGATCGTTACGGGCTGTCATATTCAGGTACAGGTAACTTTTGAAATTCAGGCTAACATCGGCATAAACACCCCACAATCTTCTGATTTCGCTATATTGAGTAGGGGTATTGGTTGAAGCATTTGGATAGTTGTAAAGTCCGTCAACTTCCAGCTCCTGTGCTTCGTTAGACATGCGACGATAGCTACGCTGGTTAACGTTATGCCCAAGAATTACTTTTAATTCCAAATCATCGAAAATTTCTTTAGTTATGGTAGCCATCAGGTCGCTGTTCATTTCCTGATTCCACAAATTATCGTCAGCAAAGCGTCCGTTTTCGTTACCCGATGAACCTTTTGCAATAATTTGGCGACGCCATTCCCGATACATGTCAGTACCCAAACGCCCCTGAACGGTTAACCATGAAAAAGGCAGGTAATCCAGTTGCACGTTCCCATATAAACGATCAATCTCGTTAGAAAAAGTATTTTTATTAGTCACCCAGTAAGGATTATTTTGCCAGTCGTTTAATTTTCGATGTGTGCCATCGGGATTTTGATACTCTCTAATTTCGTCAATAGAAGTGGTTCGTGGTATAAAATTGATAATTGAACTTAACACGTTGTTGTTATTTCCACCACGTGCTCCACGCCCAATTGAAGTAGACTTCACGTAACTTACTGATACACGGGGCTTAATTTTACCCCAGTCTTTACCGGCATTAAATGTGAAAGTGTTACGCTGCAATTCCGACCCGGGTATAATACCTTTTTGATCAAGGTTAGTGTATCCCACACGGTAATCGCCATTTTCATCGGCTCCCGAAACATCAATCGAGTTTTGCATGGTAAAACCGGTTTCGTAAAAGTTTTTCACATTGTCGGGATAAGCCTGCAGATTTATGGTGTCTCCATTGTAATTCACAAAGTCCTCTCCTACTACTTTATCAATACGGGGTCCCCAACCATTCAGGGCATCCTTATCGTATTTACCACGAGTACCCGGCCCGTATTCATTTTGAAAATTGGGGAGTATTAAGGGTGAATTCCAGGTAAAAGCACCTGAATAAGCTACAGTAGCCTTTTTCCCCGATTTAGCCCTGGCACCACGTTTGGTTGTAATAATAATTACACCATCTCGAGCACGTGAACCATATAATGCAGCAGCAGCTCCTCCTTTAAGTACCGAAATAGATTCAATATCGTCGGGATTAATATCCTGGGCACGGTTACCCACATCGTAGCCACCATCAACCTGGTTGTTTGGTCCGTTAACCGCCTGATTGTCTATAGGTACACCATCAATAACAAACAAAGGCTGGTTTGATCCGCTAAAAGAGTTAATACCCCGAATAATTATACGGCTACTACCACCGATATCGCCAGACTGACTGATGGTTTGCACACCGGCAACTTTACCAGCCAGCGAATTAATAAGATTGGATTCCTGGACGTCGCTTACTTTTTCGCCACTAACAGTTTCAACCGAATATCCCAGTTCCCTTTTTTCGCGTTTAATTGCGTTGGCAGTAACCACTACCTCGCCCACATCCACTTTTTCGGGTTCCAACTCAATGGTCATTTCATCAGAACTAATACGTACCTCCTTTGTTTCCATTCCAACAAAGGTTACAGTTAGGTACTTGTCGTCGTTCGATACCTTAATTTCAAACTTTCCGTCGGCATCAGTTGATGTACCTATGTTTGTTCCGCTAACAACCACCGAGGCTCCGGGAAGCCCACTGCCAACATCGGCCGACAATACTTGTCCGGTAATTATCCGAACCTGAGCCATACTGATTTGAATCAGCAATAAGCAGAAAAATAAAGTCGTGATTTTCTTCATAAAAATAATATTAAGTATATATTGGTTTAGTAAAGAAGCAATTGTGTTATTTTCAGCTTAAATATTTCAATTCCCCATTTCAAAATATGTAAAATAAAACTTACCATATGACAATGATTGTCCAATGGCAAGCTTACGTCAACAAAGGGATTGGTTAAACCTGTTTTTTACCGGTTAACAGGTGTTCTGGTGTTTTAAAAGGATTTTAAGGGTTGTTTGTGGTAAAACAGCAATAATTGAATAACTCATGGTCAGGTTGTCTGGAAATTATTACCTCATCATTAAACTAAAAAAGGCAGGGAGATTGCGAGTAACCCTGCCTGAGAAAATTTGCGCTTTTTAAAGTCTTTAATAACCTGTCATAAAAATAATGTGATTGATTTTCCTATTATGAAATAATGGTTAACCTGTTCAAAACAAATATTGAATCGACATTAAACAAAGCATAAGTGGTATTTAAACGGGTTT
>JAFGEV010000178.1 GCA_016931385.1 Prolixibacteraceae bacterium | reverse complement strand
GAACTGTTGCTTCAGCAAAGCGGGAACAGTGTAACCGGGGTGGCTTTTGAAGTTGGCTACAGCGATGCCGACTATTTCAGCCGCCAGTTCAAGAAATTTTATGGAGTTACCCCATCGGAGTATCAAAGGGAAAACCGATGATAAAATTCCAAATTCCAAATTCCAAATAACAAATTCCAATCCCATGCGCTTTCGGAACCAAATCCCACACATTAAATAAAACATCGACTGGGTCTACAGAAGCTGCCGGTTTGCAGGCAAAGGGAGGTGGAGTTTCCAACTCCGCCAGACGGTTTGAAAAACCGGCTAAATGATTTCTTCCAGGAATTTATACGCCGCTGCTGCGGATTCTAGGCACAGATCAGCACCAGCGATTACGAATGTTTCTGCAAATCCGAAGGAGCAGGGGGACAGGCGAATTTCATTCGCCTCGTGCGATTTCAAATCGCACATCCCGAACATCCTGCATCCAGTATCATGCTCCCCCTCGTTACGCAAGCTAAACGAGGGGCAGGTTGGGGGATTTGGATGGCAACGGAACCATTACGGCCGGCGATGAATTCCTAAGTGAATACTTGGCTGAACAAATTGCCCTGCACTAGCTTTTTTTAAGCACCTACGGTACAGCGGCCGGGCGATCGGTTATTTTCCTTATGACTACCTCTCCTGAAGAACTTGATGCAAGTTCACCTGCCCGTAGCGGCGATATGCCCATAGGGCGAGACGGAGCTCTTTGCGCTGGTCTGGTGATAATCTGCGTGTTGATTTATATTTTTAAGTGTCAAATTAAGTTGCGTTTTACAATTTATTTTTGTTCCTTTAAATCAGTTAATCTTATAATGAATCATTATCCTCTGTTTTAAAACAATCATAAAAATGAAAATCAACAATTCCGTTCTGAAAACAAGTTTAATACTGGCTTTAGTATTACTCGCCCTGGCAATACATGCACAGGCGCCCCAAAAAGTAAGTTATCAAATGGTGGTTCGCGAAGCCTCGGGCGAGCTAGTAAAAGAAGCAAACGTAGGTTTACGGATAAGCCTGTTGCAAGGCTCAGCCGAAGGCAGCGCAGTTTATGTCGAAACACATACCAAAGTGAGCAATGTAAACGGTTTGGTAAGCTTAGAGGTAGGCAGTGGCACACCGGTAGAAAATAGCTTTGCAGCTATTGACTGGAGTACCGGCCCTTATTTTCTGAAGGCAGAAACCGACCCCGACGGAGGCAGCACATATACCATAAGCGGGACAAGCGAGATACTGAGTGTGCCATATGCCTTACATGCGAAAACTGCTGAAACGTTAACAGGAAGTCTTTTAGCAAGAATTGAAGCATTGGAATTTGTAAATTCACAAGAATTATTAGAATTACAAGAATTATTAGATAATGGATTTACCGACAGCAGAGACGGAACACATTACGATGCAGTAAAAATTGGCAATCAAATATGGATGGCAGAAAACCTTGCATACTTGCCAAGTGTAAACCAAGTAGCCGATGGCTCTGAAGATGTAGCCGGCTCATATTATTATGTATATGGTTACGATGGCACGGTAGTAGCCGATGCCAAAGCAACAGCCAATTACACCACTTACGGCGTATTATACAATTGGACTGCAGCCATGAATGGTGAAGCAAGCAGCGCTGCCAACCCGAGCGGGGTGCAAGGCGTATGCCCCACAGGCTGGCACTTGCCAAGCGATGCAGAATGGACAACCCTTGAAGATTACCTGATTGCAAACGGCTATAATTACGATGGAACCACTACCGGCAATAAAATTGCCAAATCGTTGGCAACAGCAACCGGATGGTTTTCATCTACAAATGTGGGCGCAGTTGGGAACAGCGATTACACTGAAAAGCAAAACAGTACCAGTTTTTCTGCTCTTCCTGGTGGCGGCCGCCTCGAATATGGCTGTTTCGGTAACGTTGGCAGCAACGGAGGCTTATGGAGTGCTACTATGAATGGTAGTTCAATTGCTTTTTACCGGTTTCTGAACTACAACAATTCAGGTGTAAACCGGGTCGCCAATAACTTAGAGTACGGATTCTCGGTGCGTTGCGTTAGGGATTAAGTGTGCACAGAAGATTAAGCGAGGTGCAAATGCACATTGTACTGTATCGTTTAGTCGAACTATAAATGAGATGGTGGACTGTAAGCCACATTTAAAGTGTATTGAAAGATAGGTATGACTGCGGAAGTCGAGCGAACAGACTGGCTGAGCTACCCGACAAA
This sequence comes from Prolixibacteraceae bacterium, assembly GCA_016931385.1. GTDB lineage: Bacteria > Bacteroidota > Bacteroidia > Bacteroidales > Prolixibacteraceae > DAIMEA01. The sequence continues at coordinate 9,623 of JAFGEV010000178.1, read as the reverse complement.
GAGCTTTACATCAGGGGCAAAACAGAAATGAACCCCACTGCCCCTCGTTTGAGTGCAACGGAAACGAGGGGTAAGTTAACTCGTTTTTAACGAGAGGAATGTGGCAAAACAGTGTGCTTTACGTTAAAAGTTACTATCTTTAAAACAAAAATGCCATGTTCACGCTTCGCGTGATATGATGTCGTCACAGACGACTTTCGCCTTCCCCCTCGTTACGCAAGCTAAACGAGGGGCAGGTTGGGAGTTCTAATTCCCGCTAGTCGGGGTACTTTTCAAATTTTCGACAGTTGTGCCCCATAGGGTGTTTATCTCTTAGACAAACTAGCACCCAGCAACTAGCACCCTGCCCCCAACAACGAGTATCCAGTTTCGAGTATAGGACATAAATTAACGATTAACGATTAGGGATTAACTGATTACCGATTAAGTTTTAGCAAGCATCCAGCATCCAGTATCCAGCATCCAGTATCCAGCCCCCAGCATCGAGCACCCAGTCTGCCTTTTTCCCAAAAAAACCAGTTTGTCACGTGTTTTGTGTACAATTAACAGGTATCATAAAAAAGGTTGCTCTGTATCTTTGTAAAATGAGTCAACCAATGATTCTACAATTAATCTAACAACCATATTATGCGAAGCTTTTCTACACGTGTGTTCGGATGCATAGCCCTGCTGGCGCTCATCCTGTTTGCTTCCTGTGAGAAAGAAATGGACAAATACTATGAAATCCCCGACTGGTTGAAAGGGAATGCCTGGGAACTGCTCGAATCCAGGGGAAATTTCACCCACTTTCTGGAAGCAGTGGACATGGCAGGTTTTAGGGACGTGATCAGCGGAAAAGGGATAATTACAGTAATGGCGCCAACCGATGAAGCTTTTGAGCAATACCTGGGCAAAAAAGGGGTACAAAGTGTGAGCGACCTGCCTGTTGACGAACTGAAAAAACTGATTGGCTTACATTTGGTTTATTATGCCTTCGACCGAAACAAACTGGTTAATTACCGTCCTGAAGGGATTTCATCGCAGCAAGAATCATACGATGATGCCGGCTTATACTACAAGTTCAGGACCAAAAGCAACTCCCTGCCCGAAGAGTACACCGACAATACGCTGCCCGATGATGTGAACGAACGCGTGAAAAAGGTATATCACAAAGAACTTTTTCTGCCCGTTTTTTCATACCAGTTGTTCGATACCAAACAAATCGATGCTGCAAGCAATTATCAGTATTTCTACCCTTCGACGGTTTGGGACGGCGACGGCGATGGCTTTTGCGTATCGAATGCAAATGTAGGGGAGTATGAACTGGTAACCGATAATGGATATGTGTATTTGCTGAACCAGGTACTTGAACCTCTTGAAACAATTCACAAACAGCTTGAGAGTGATCCTGATTTTTCAACATTTAAAAACCTGTATGATAAATTCTCCGATTTTCAGTACAACGATAATCTGACCGTTAATTACGGCAATGGTGAAGAACTCTATCTTTATTACCATGTCGATCTGCCAAAAATTGCTTCCGAGTGGTCGTACAATGGTGAATCGAGTTTGCCCGATTATGCCGACCTGGCCAAATTATCACGACTGGCCAATAACGTGTTTGCACCCGACAATAATGCAATCCAGGATTTCTTTAATACGTTCTGGAGCGACTTTTATTCCGATATATATGAAGTGCAGTTTCTTCCGGTTAAATACCTGCTCGATAATCATGTATATGAGGGTGACATCGTGTTCCCCGAAGAGATTGAAGCCGGAAAAATTACCAGCAAATACGGAACAGTGATCGACTTCAACACGCAGGAAGTATCGCTGAAGAGCATTTGTGCAAACGGTACCCTTTATGGTTTGAACGGACTGTCGGTGCCAAAAATGTTTGAAGCAATTACAGCTCCTGCTTTTCAGAACCCCGATTACCGTATGTTCCTGCACATGATAGACCAGTCGGATATGGTGCAGCCGCTGATGTCAGACAATGTCGATTTTCTGCTCTTTTTGCCTACCGACTCAATACTTGAAGGAAATACCACCATTTATGGTAGGCGACTGATGTATCAAAACCTGAATTCAAACAAATACGGACAGCAGAACATCATGATTGAAGGGGCAGATGAACCCTGGGTATATATGAAAACTTCGCTTATGGAAGGGGTTGTGAAAAACCATGTTGCCACCCGTTTAATGACCACTGTTGGAAATGCAAAAATTTACAAAACCCTTAATACATACCAGTACCTGTTGGTTGAGGACGACAACAAGGTGTGGTCAAGCTTTATCTTCAATAACTATCCCGATCAGCCGATGCCTTTTGTTCTGAATTCGGAACGTTACAACGGACAGGTATTTGATCTTAAAGGTGTTGAAGAGAAGGCGCTTATTCAGGATTACAACCTTTTCAAGGAACAGGTTACCAAAAATCCGCTGCCCGGTCAGGAATATTTCAAACAGATGGTGGGCGCTGCACAATTCAATACTACTACTCCGCCCTTTAATTTTATGCAGGGAGAGCGTTTCATCGCTTTTGTTCCGACTAATAAGATTATAGAAGATAGTATCCATGAAATTCCAATGATACCAGCCGAAATGGCCGATTACCTGAAATATTACTTTGTGAAGGTTGGGGCCAGCGGTTTAAACGATTATCCTTTCCCCGGTGCTGGCATCGAGGGTGAACTTGTTACTTTTAAACCTGACGGGAATTCTTACGCGACCATTACCCTTGTTGACAAGGGCGACCACCTTGAACTGGTTGATGGCCGTGGACGAGTGGTGAAAATCACCTGTGTGTTCCCGAATATATATAACGACGGCGCTTCCTATACCATCGACGGATTGCTGGCTAATGAATAATTCTATTGAAAATCAGAACACCATGAATAACTTCAAAACGATATTGAGCACCCTGTTTTTACTGTGTTTCTCGTTTTCTCTTTATGCCCAGCAGGTATTAACCGGAACCATAACCGATGAAGTGACCGGGGAGCCTCTGGCAGGGGCAAACATTTTCCTTCTGAATGAAAACAACCGGACCCTTTCAGGAACCATTGCCAATTTAAATGGTGAATACCGGATGATAATCAAAGACAAGGGCGAACTGACAGTTGTCTATTCATTCATAGGATACAAAACCAAACAGGTAACGTACACAGGGCAGAGCGTAATTCAAATAGCCCTTGAAACCGATACACAGTTACTTGAAGATGCAGTGGTTATCGGGAAGAAAATTGAGAAGAACCAGTTGGGGCTTACCGACCGCGAAATTGTGACATCAACACAAAAACTAACCACCGAAATGATCCAAAACGTTTCGGTCACATCAATTGAAGAAGCATTGCAGGGCCGTTTGGCGAATGTCGATATTATTACAGGCGGAGAACCCGGTGCAAAAAGTTCAATTCGTATCAGAGGCACTTCTTCGCTGAATGCTTCTTCAGAACCCCTGATCGTGGTGGATGGGGTGCCTTATCCTACCGACATTGCCGACGACTTTAACTTCTCAACAGCCAACGACGAGGATTTTGGCGCATTGGTCAATATTTCACCAAACGATATTGAATCGATCGAAGTGTTGAAAGATGCCGCTGCAACCGCTGTATGGGGGTCGAAAGGAGCCAATGGCGTTCTGTTGATCCAAACAAAAAAGGGTGTAAGTGGCAAAACCCGGTTCACATTCTCATCGAAAAACGATATCCGTACCGAACCAAATACCATTCCCATGCTTAACGCATCGCAGTATGTGGCCATGGTTCAGGATGCAATCTGGAATACGGTGAACGATAAAGGGTACAGCAACAGCGAGGATTTGCTTGCCCTACTTTACGATACCAAGGAAATTGGTTATGACCCATCGTGGATCTATTTCGATGAATACGACCAGGAAACCAACTGGCTCGATGAAATTACCCAGGTTGGTTTTTCAACCGATAACAGCTTTTCAATGACCGGCGGCGGAGAACGGGCCAACTACCGCTTGTCGCTGGGGTATCTCGATGAAGCGGGCACAACCATTGGCACAGGCTTTAACCGCCTCAGCTCATTATTGAGCATCAAGTACAAATTTTCTAAACAACTCGATATTACCACCGACATTTCATTTTCGAATGCTGAAAGGGAGAGTTACTGGTCGAATCCAAGAGGTCACGCCTTGAAGAAAATGCCCAATATGAGCCCGTATTACATCAACGATGACGGGACGCGTTCGAATGAGTATTTCACCCCAAATTCCTATTTCCAGGGAACGTTGGGCGAAATGAAAAGCACCGAGATTAAAAGCGGTGTTTTCAATCCGGTTGCCATGGTGCATGAATCGGTTAACAACACCACCTCAACCAACAGCCGTTTCGTGCTGAACCTGCACTATGAAATAGTTGACGGGTTGAATTTTTACAGCACTACCGGTTTGGATATCCGCAAAACCAAAAACAAACGCTTCCTTCCACAGAGTGTTACCGGGGTTACCTGGACCGACGAATGGTTTAACCGCAGTGCCGACTTGTTATCGGACAACCTCTACCTGAGTACCGATAACAAATTGATATATAGTAAGAATTTCTTCGATGTTCACGACATCGTTTTGACAGCCATAATGCAGACCTCCGATAACGTTTCATCAAGTTACAAGAGTGAGGTGAGCGGGAATGCTTCACCTTCAACTTCCGATCCGACAGCCGGTGGTACCGTTGTTGGCATGGGATCGGGGACCAGTCGTTCGCGACAGCTGGGTTTTATTGGAAATGCATACTACAAATTGTTCGACAGGTATATGTTTAACCTGGGATACCGTTACGAAGCCAATTCTACCATGGGGGCGAACAACCGCTGGGCAGGCTTTCCTTCATTGGGTGTAGGATGGCAGCTTGGCGACGAACCTTTCATGGAATCATTATATTGGCTGAGCAACCTTAAACTCAGGTACAGCTGGGGGCAAAGTGGTAACGCGCCAAGCGGTTCGTATTCATACATTGGTACGTTCGCTTCCATCACTCCGGGCTACATCGACCTGCCAGCCATTGAACCCAATACCATACAGCTCGATAACCTGAAATGGGAAACCGTAACCCAGTCGAACTTCGGGCTCGATTTTGCCCTGTTGTCCGACAGGATGCGCTTCAGCCTCGATATTTACGACAAACTCACAACCGATATGCTTCAGAAAGATGTTGGCTTGCCTTCTTCTTCAGGATACGATAAAACGAAATATTACAATTCAGGCAGTATGTCGAATAAAGGCTGGGAATTCCGCATCGACTATGATATATTGAGAAACAATGACTGGATGATCCAGGTGAATTTCAATATTGCCCGTAACCAAAACGAAATTATCGAAATGCCCGATAACCTTACCGATTACAAATATGATTTCAAAAACGGCGAGTATGCATATAAGGTAATCGAAGGCAACCCGCTGGGGTCATTCTATGGATATAAGTATCTGGGAGTATACCAGAACGTTGAAGAAACCTATGCCCGCGACGGCGATGGAAACCTGATAAAAAACATTCAGGGGGAACCGGTTGAAATGAAAAACGGTAATGTGACCGTATATCCGGGCGATGCCAAATATTTAGACAGGAATGGTGATGGTATAATTGACCAGTACGACATTGTGTATCTTGGAAACTCGAACCCGGTTTTTACAGGTGGTGGCGGCTTTACTATCCGTTATAAAGAATTCTCGTTTACAGCATTTTTGCATGGCCGCGCCGGACAGAAAGTGGTTAACCAGACGCGCATTGACACTGAAAACATGAGGGGGAAAGACAACCAGAGTACCGCTGTTTTAAGACGTTGGAGGCAGGAAGGAGATGACACCACCATCCCGCGCGCACTCTACGACAGGGGATACAACTACCTCGGTTCTGACCGCTTTGTTGAAGACGCTTCATTTTTGCGCCTTAAAACAATGACACTGAAATACGAACTGCCTAAAAATACAATAAGAAAGATGAACATAAGCAGGGCTGAAATTTACCTTACAGCCTACGACTTGTTCACATGGACAAACTATACCGGCCAGGATCCTGAAGTAAGCCTTTCAAAAGACGACGGGGTTGCTTATTTAATAGCAAAAGATAAATCGGGGACACCTAAGCCGGTAAGATTTGCCCTTGGTTTTACAATTAGTTTTTAAAAAGTGAAGAAAATGGAAAGAAATAAAATAAGATATATAATCATCGCGTTGCTTGTTGTTCTGACCACTTCTTCGTGCGAAGACTGGCTCAACCTGTATCCTGAAAATGCGCAAACAACCGACCAGTACTGGCAAACCAAGGAAGATGTGCTGGCTGTGGTTTCTGCAGGTTATGTGAAACTTCAAAAATCAGTCGATAAACTTTTTGTGTGGGGAGAAATCAGGGGGAATGGGATTTCAATTTACAATTCTTCGGTCGATGATAACATTAAAGCGGCTGACGATTTAAGGGAAATGGACATACTCCCAACGAACCTTTATGCAAAATGGGGTCAGATGTACGAGATTATTAACATAGCCAATTCGGTAATAAAATATGCGCCTGATGTTGTTGGCCGCGACGAATCGTTTTCCGAAGCCCAGATGAATTCATATTTGTCGGAAGCTTATTTCCTTCGCAGCCTGGCATATTTTTATCTGGTACGCACTTTCAGGGATGTTCCGTTAATTCTTGATCCTTATGTAAACGATGAACAGGAATATGAAATACCCCAGTCGACTGCCGATGTAGTACTCGACAAGATTACCGATGATCTGAACCATGCACTTATAGCGGCGAAGGAATTCTTCCCCGAGGTTGATTACGACAATCCGGTTTACACCAAAGGGCGGGCCACAAAGTGGGCCATACATTCATTACTGGCCGATATCTACCTGTGGAGAGGAGAATATGACAAGTGCATCGCAAGTTGCGACAAAGTGATCAACTCGGGCCGTGTTGGCTTGATATCTAAAGACCTTTGGTTTACGAATTTTTTCCCGGGAAACACCAACGAATCCATTTTTGAAATTCAGTTTGATTACAATCAGGATCAGACAAATGATTTTATTAAATGGTTCTCGACAGACAGGAAATACAGGTTTTCGGTGAACACGTATGAACTATTTTACATGACCAGTGAATTAGGCGATATCAGGGGCGATGGGGCGTCCATTTCATTAAAGGACTATTCCGTTTGGAAGTACCTGGGGATTTATGTTGATGAAACGGCCACTGCCGAACGTTCGACATCAACCGACAACGACCAGAATTATATTATTTACCGGCTTGCCGATATCTATTTAATGAAGGCAGAAGCGCTGACCATGCTTGGCAATTATAATGAGGCTACAGCCCAGGTTGCCCGGGTACGCCAGAGGGCTGGAATTGAAGAGGTGTTGACCGTACCCTCAACTGAAATTGAAATGCTGGTGATGATACTCAACGAAAGAGGCCGTGAGTTATTTGCCGAGGGTAAATGCTGGTTCGACCTTCTCAGGGTGGCGCAAAGGGACAATTACAAATACATCGACTATTTTATTAGCGAAGTGCTCAAGGTAATTCCTGTAAATAAAATCGCCATCGTTTCATCAAAACTGATCGATCCTGACTCTCACTATCTGCCCGTTCATCAGGATGAGCTGAATGTAAATACGAAACTGGTACAGAATCCATATTATTCAAGTTTGGGCAATTAACAGTGAAAAAAATGAAAAAAGGAAAAAATAAAATGAATACGGACAAAGGAATTCTGGTCATTCTGTTGCTGGCACTGCTTTTTTGCTGCATCGACCCCTATGAGGATCAGATTACCCCGGCTTACGAATATTACCCGGCGGCAACCTATATGAGCCTCGACAGCGCGAATTTTTCATACTGGGTAGCGTTGCTGAAATACACCGACTTGTATAACACTATGAACCTTAGCGCAAATTATACCTGTTTTGTTCCCGGGAACCAGGCTATGGAAAAATTCCTGAGCGAAAAAGGCTATTCAGGTGTTGGGGATATTCCCTTTGAAAGTGCAATCCATCTGGTTAAGTACCACACCATTCCCGGTGCTGAATATTCTCAGTCGTTGTTCGACAATGGCGTGCTTGCCGATACCACGGCTACGGGCGATTTTCTTTCGATTGAAATTCGTGAGGGCGGTCTCAATGCCCTTTACGTTAACGGTGAAGCCCGGATTGAACAGCTAGACCTGGATGTCACCAATGGGATTATTCATGTGCTGGATAAAGTTTTAACGCCCATAACCGAAACCCTGTGGGAGAAAATTAATACCTCTGATTATTCTATCTTTAAACAAGCTGTTGAAAGCAGTGGGTACAATGAGATGCTGAATACCATTTCGGCAACTGAAACAAATCCGGTTACAGGGATTGAAACCATTCGAAAAAAGTATTTCACACTTTTTGCTGTTTCCGATGCCCAATACGCCGAATATGGGATAAACTCCCTTTCCGGCCTTGAAGCTTACCTTTTGGAACACACCCCTGATGCAGGCACAGCTTCCGACGAACTGATACGGTATATTGGATATCACATACTGAGCCAGCAAATCGATTTTGATGCGCTTGCGACTTTTTCCGGCACATCAACTTCAAAAAACCTTGAAACGCTTGCGCCGAATGAACTCATCAATGTATCGGTTGAAGGGGAAAATCTGTACCTGAACCTTGATACAGCTTTGGCTACATTCACTTCGATTATTGAAGAAAATATCAGTTGTAAGAACGGGATTATCCATGGGCTTAGCGCCCCCCTGACTGTTGTAACCCCGCCGGTAACAAAAGTGACCTGGGAGCTTACCGATTATTCCGACCTGGCTTCACTGTTCTCAAATATTTACCGGAAATCAACGGTGTCGGGTACAACCGGTGAATATATTGCACCCGGCGAAGTGACCTGTTATGAATGGGATGCAATCCCATCGTCGAACAACGATCATGCAGTAGCTTATGTTGTGGCAAACAAAAACGATGCAGTTCTTTTCGAAATGATCAACTACGATTGCCTTTATCTCGATCTTGGTTTGTATGGCTGGATCGATATGGTATCACTGGCAGTGATAAAAGGGACTTACTCGGTTATTATCCGTTATTACAGCATTGCTTCGGCAGTTGAAGCCGGGAAATTGCTTATGATTCTTGACGGAAATTATTTCGGTTCGGAAATCGCGACACATGGACGCTCCGACACCAAAACACAGAATGTTATTGATACCTTAGGGGTAGTAACTTTTGATGAGACTAGCACTCATCATCTAAGAATACTTGCCGGCGATGATACCGGTTTATATCTCGATTACATCGAATTTGAGCCGAAAATTATCGTTGAACCTGAGCCTGAAGAAGAACCAGGAGGCGAAGTTACGGAATAAAATTCCTGAGTCACGTTTGAAATTTTAAAAATGAAACGAATGAAAAACATACTGATTATATTGGCAACTGTTCTTTTCCTTTTTTCGTGCAACGATAAGTGGGATACCTATTACAACGATCAGGAAGAGGATTTGGAAATATCACCGCTGACCCTTTACGAGTATTTTGAAGGCGAGGCAGTTTATTCTCAATTTTTCAGTTTGCTGAAAGATTATGACGTGGCCGATCAGCTGGCTCGTGACCAGGAGCTTACCGTATGGGCTGTAAGGGATGAGAACTACGACATTTC
>JAFGEV010000177.1 GCA_016931385.1 Prolixibacteraceae bacterium | reverse complement strand
TTTGAGAAAAATAAGGATTTATATAATATTGCTAATTTTGTTTACTTCTTGTTTAATGCAAAATTCTTCACCATATTTAAAAGATTTAAAAAGTTATAATGGTGAACTAGCAAATCATTTCCCAAGGACAAACAAAGGTCTTTCTGGTTTTTCTTCGCTTTTACCAAATAGTAATTCTCATTTTGTACATAGAGGAAAATACATTAAAGCAACTTTTATATTTGATAAGGTTCAAGAGTATTTGAAATACAAGGAATTTCCACAATATTTTCCTAATGATTCTTGTCAATTTATAATATCAGGAATATCTGAATTGATTATTAAAAATGATTGTTGCTGTCAAACATTACCAATTCCAGACTTTATTCTTGAACTTCACAATTATAAACTACTAGGTGAAGATGTTGATATAGGAGATGTTGATTATTGTAAATTAAAACTTCCAGTAGATTTTGAATATTATGTTGATGCAAAGAAAGGTGTTTTTATTGAAGATAAGTTTCTTGTGGAAGATTTTAATTTTCCAAAATGTTGGGGACACGGTTATTCACGAGGTTTTGCAATCAGCAAAAAAAGAAATATGGTGATAATTTGGTTAGAAATGTGGTAAAACCCCTGCTAGTGCGGATTTGCAATCTGCACTAATAAAACAGGGATTTGTACCCAGCTAGTGCGGATTTGTAATCCGCGCTTACAAAGAAAAAGGTTTGTTGGATATTGTTGTTATAAAATAACAACGACACGGTTCACAGAACCGCGCCAGCAAAAGGAAAAACCAAAACCCAGGAAAAGGATTGGGTTTTTGAGTGATGACCAAGGCTAACTTTGCAAGAAGCGCTGATTCGGATTCGAAAATCCGAACGATTATCGGGTTTTTTAAAAGTGACCTTTCGACGTAAGGAGAAATCTACACCTATTTCCGCACTACAACTTTGGCACCTTTAATAATTTCATCAACAATTGCTGGGTTAAGCAGGGTAGATATATCGCCCAGGTTTGTTGCATCGCCCTCGCCAATTTTACGCAATATCCTGCGCATGATTTTTCCCGACCGGGTTTTTGGCAGCTCGCTTACAACCTGTATTTTATCAGGTTTGGCAATCGGCCCGATAAACACATTCACGATGGCCTTTATTTCCTTCTCCAGCAGTTCGGGTTCCTTATCGAAAAGATTCGCACAAAATACATATGCATAAATCCCCGAACCTTTGATATCGTGAGGATAACCCACTACTGCCGATTCGTTAACCAGCGGGTGCAGGTTTATCACATCTTCAATTTCGGCAGTGCCTATCCTGTGCCCCGAAACATTAATAACATCATCAATACGGCCAATAATCCTGTAAAAACCATCGGCATCCCTTTTTGCTGCATCACCGGTTAAATAGAGCCCTTTAAAGAGTGAAAAATAGGTATCAAAGCAACGTTTATGGTCTCCGTATATGGTCCGCATCATGCCTGGCCATGGAAATTTTACGCACAAAATACCTTCCACATTGTTCCCCATGATCTCATTTCCTTCAGGATCGACAAGTGCAGGCTGTATTCCGGGAAGTGGCAAAGTTGCATATGATGGTTTAATTGGTGTGATCCCGGCAAGGGGCGAAATCATAATTCCGCCGGTTTCAGTCTGCCACCATGTGTCAACGATAGGGCAACGATTGTTCCCAACAATATCATGATACCAGTTCCAGGCATCTTCATCAATGGGCTCACCAACCGTTCCCAACACCTTTAAAGAATCAAGATTGTATTTTTTCACCCATTCTGAACCTTTGGCCATTAACGACCTGATGGCTGTGGGTGCCGTGTAAAACTGATTAACTTTATACTTTTCAACAATTTGCCAAAACCTTCCTGCATCGGGCCAGGTTGGGATGCCTTCGAACATAACAATTGTTGCTCCGGCCAGGAGAGGTCCGTAAGCGATGTATGAATGCCCTGTTATCCAGCCAATATCGGCAGTGCACCAATAAATATCTCCTTCGCTATACTGAAAAACATTTTTAAATGTATACTCAGCATAAACCATATATCCGCCGGTTGTGTGTAAAATCCCTTTGGGTTTTCCGGTTGAGCCTGAAGTATACAAAATAAAAAGGGTGTCTTCTGAATCCATTTCAGCGGCCTCGTTATCACTACCAACACTTTTAATCAGATCGTGCCACCAGATATCACGGCCCTCTTTCATTGGAACATCTTCGTCGGTGCGTTTTAAAACAATTGCCTTTTCAACTACAGGGCAATCACTTAAAGCATCATCAGCAATCTTTTTTAAAGGTATTTCCTTTGATCCCCTGAATCCACCATCGGCTGTAATGAGTATTTTTGAGGATGCATCAAGTATCCTGTCGGCAAGTGAAGTGGCAGAAAATCCTGCAAAAATTATTGAATGGATTGCGCCAATCCGGGCACATGCAAGCATGGCAATAACCAGTTCAGGGACCATTGGCAGGTAGATTGCAACCGTGTCGCCCTTTTTAACACCGGTTTTTAACAGAGCATTGGCAAATTGCTTTACTTTTTCGAAAAGCTCGTGGTATGTGATTCTGATTGCTTCTTCTTCGGGATTGTTAGGCTCCCAGATGATTGCAACCTGATTCTTCTTTTCATGGTAATTACGTTCAAAAATATTCTCTGTAATGTTAAGTTTGCCATTTATAAACCATTTAACTTCGGGCGAACCTTCCCCATCAAATCTCCATTCCAGTGTTTTTTCCCATTTGGTTCTCCAAAAATGGTTTTCTGCAATTTCATCCCAGAATCCCTCTGGGTTTTTAATGCTGCTGGAATATTGTTGCTGGTACTCGCTGAAATTTTTGATAATTTTTCCCATTGTTTAATGCATAATCGTTAGGTCATTCTTATGTAAAAAAACTCTGATGATGTTTCCGTTTTTCAGATTGAATTACTGATTGCAAAATATAACTTATTGTTCAAAAATTGTGAACTGCTTATAAAATAAACTGATTTTTTTAAAAAATATTAGAAAACCTGCCTTTCCCTAAATGAAAGGCACTATTGACTTAATAAGTTCAATTGACTATTTTTACGATGCATGATAAATCAAAATTAACTAAACCAATTCTTCTGATTATGGGTATGTCAACTATCTTTCACAAGGGAAAAAAAATTCTGCTTGTTGATTATTCAGGGTGTAAAACCATCGCGGAGACCATTGTTCTTTTAAATGAGGTCCGCGATTTTTTTCTTGCTTCAGATGAGAATCTAGTCACATTAAATGATTTCTCTCAAGCACCTGTAAGTAACGAATTCATGGAACTTGCAAAAAAGTATTCCAAAGAAGTATTTGATGTAAAAACTATAAAAACTGCTTCTGTAGGGATCAGCGGTGTTAAAAAAATTCTTCTGGCTGCTTTTAATATGGTTGCCAAATATAAGATCATGAATTTCGACAACAGGGAAGAAGCGCTTGAATACCTTGCTGGTTGATTTTTTTCAATTAATTATTGAATCATTATTGATGGTGGGATGTGAATTTTTCAGGTATATCACCTTGCTATGCATGAATTACACTTGCTTTCATCGTGTTATTTCTTCTTAAAATGTATACTCCTTTTCAGGCTCAAGTATTTCCGCTTCATTTTCGCTGGTTTTAAACAACGGGTCAACGTAAGTGTGGTATTGCCTGAGTTTGTTATCCAGTATTGAATCGATGGGTGCGTTCACATAGTAAACCGAGAAGCGGCAGTGAGGCCCAATTGAATAATTGCTGCCGCCTGCAATGCCTAGCGGGCGGCCGATTGCAATTGTGTCGCCAAGGTTAATGAATAACTGGCTGTCGGCAAAAACCTCGTATTTTCCAAACGAGCGGTCGGGGTGGAGCAGGGTTACCGAATTAAGCCCCGTTCGATAACCTTCGCGGTATTCGGCTTCGGTTTTCATGCACACGATTCCTTCACGGCAGGTAAAAACTGTATCGCCCTTGTGAAATGAAAAAACCTTTGTGATCCGGTTTTGATCATCGGCCGGGGCTGAGAGAAAAATGATTTTCGTTGTATCTCCCTTTTCAACCGGCAGCCTGTAAACGGTTTTTTCATCGTAATTTACAGGGTAGGCACCAACGCGTGTCTGGAATGTATATTTAAAGCTGCCGGGTATATCAAGATAAATACGCCTTATGTTCAGCAACATATGTTTACCGTGCTCAACCGTCCGGTTCACTGGCAGTTCAACCGATGCCATCATGTTTTCAAACTCGGTAAATCTGAAATGAAGCTGTACGGGGTAATGGTTCGGATTTTCAACATAAAAATCGTAAAGACCGTCACCAATTTTTTCATAGCTTATGGCAACCTTCTGGTAATTCTGTCCCGAAAGAAACCCTGTTAAAAGGGCAAGCGCTAATGTCAGTAATATTCTTATCATGTTATTTTTGCTTATTCAACAGGAACGAAATTACAACATTTCGGCCTTTGAATAAAATTTAATTTTTTGTTCTTTTACGGGTATGAAACAAAAACCGAACCAATCGCCCTGGGCATGGGTACCGTCGCTCTATTTCGCGCAGGGCCTGCCTTATGTTATTGTAATCACCGTTTCAACCATTATTTATAAAAACCTGGGGCTTTCGAATGCCGATATTACGTTTTATACCGGTTGGCTTTACCTCCCGTGGGTGATCAAACCATTTTGGGGCCCGTTTGTCGACCACCTGCGCACCAAGCGTTTCTGGGTGGTTTCTATGCAATTGCTGATGGGCGTGTTAATGGCAGCTGCCGGGTTAAGTCTTCCTGCGCCAAACTTTGTGCGCTGGAGCCTGATCTTTTTCTGGCTTATCGCGTTCAGTTCAGCCACGCACGACATAGCTGCCGACGGCTATTACATGTTGGGACTTACACCTCACCAGCAATCGTTTTACGTGGGCATACGCAATACCTCCTGGCGCATTGCAGCCATTGCAGGGCAGGGGGGGCTTGTTTACCTCTCAGGCTTGCTCATCAACAAAAACGTGGCTGTTAAAAAGGCATGGATGTTTCTTTTGCTCGGGGCAGGTGTTGTTTATGTTGCGATTGCCGTTTATCACAAGTTGATTATGCCCCGCCCCGATGGCGACCCTGAACAAAGGCTCTCGGGTGCAACGGAAGGCATAAAAAGGTATCTGGCAACTTTTATTGCTTTCTTCAAAAGGAAGAATATCCTGGTGTTTTTGTTGTTTGTTTTATTTTACAGGCTTGGCGAGGCTCAGCTTACCAAACTGGCTGCCCCTTTTCTGCTCGACACCAAAGAGGCAGGAGGGCTTGCCCTGAGCAATGAACAGGTGGGTTGGGCATACGGAACCGTAGGAATGCTTGGTCTAGTTGCCGGCGGGATACTTGGCGGGTTTGCCGCTGCCAAACACGGCCTTAAATTCTGGCTTTGGCCTATGGCATTTGCCATGCAACTGCCCGATTTATTATACGTGTATATGGCGCATTTTCAGCCCGGAAATATTTTTCTGATCCAGGGCTTTATTGCCATCGAACAGTTTGGTTATGGTTTTGGATTTACAGCCTACACCTTGTACCTGATTTATTTTGTGCAGGGCGAGAACCGTACCTCGCATTATGCTTTTGCCACAGGGCTTATGGCCCTGGGAATGATGGTTCCCGGCATATTAAGCGGCTGGATTCAGGAAATGCTGAATTATGAAAATTTCTTTATCTGGGTACTGGTGTGTACGATTCCCGGGTTTCTGTTGTTGCCTTTCTTGAAAATTGATAAAAAGTTTGGAAAGAAATGAGAAACGCTTAAAGAATGAATAAATATTCACAAGAGGCATGTCTGTGCCTCTTTTTTTTGTATTTTACTTGCGTAATTGAAGCATATTTGGATGAAAGGGTTTGTAAATAGGATTGTTTCAATTGTTCTACGTTACATCACCAATACCGAATTCAGAAAAGAAGATGAATTGCCGTATTGGCGTGAAAGGATATTTAACAGCCTGATATTGGCACTTTTTGTTTTTGGTTCTATTGCCATAATCCCAAATCTTATTGCTTCTCTGAAAAACAATGCACCGGCAATTTTTATTGTCGATTTATTACTTTACCTGGTGCTGTTTTTTTTGTTTATTTTCAAAAAGGTTAAACTGAAAGTTAAGGTAATACTTGCCGTTGTTTTAATATATGTGCTTAGCCTGGTGTTGTTGGTTGGGCTGGGGCCAATGGGACCCGGTTTTGTATGGCTGGCAAGCACATCGGTGGTGGCGGCGTTGCTGCTGGGCACGGTGCCGGCCCTCATAACCATTGGCATTAACCTGCTGCTGATTTTACATCTGTACATTCTGATTACGTTCAACGTGTTGTCAACACCGTTTTTCGAAACCTACACAACAGGAACCTGGATTGCCGTGAGCCTTAACGTGATTATTTTCAATGCCATTAGCTCCATCCCGGTTTCTTTCTTGCTTGAAGGCCTTAACAAAACCCTTAAGGAAGAAAAAAAGTTAAAAGATGAGTTAGTCGAAAAGAACCTCATTATTGAAAATGAAATAGTAAAAGAACGGGAATCGAATCGTTTGAAAACAACTTTTTTAACCAACTTTTCGCATGAAATTAAAAATCCCATGAATGCCATATCCGGATTCTCGGAGCTGATTAAATCAGAGGGGAACCTGCCCGGGTGTATTTATAAATACAGTGAACAGCTTATAAATAATTCAACCTATCTGAACAACCTTGTGGGCGATTTGCTCAACCTTTCACTAATTGAAGTGGGAGAGGTTAAAATAAACATTGAAAAGTTCTCACTTCATAACCTTTTCAGCGAAGTAGAATCGGTTTTGGAAGTGCTGCCATTAAGAAAAAAAAGGATCAATGTTGAACTTGATTTTCTTTTAAAACCAAAACAAAAAACAGTTGAAATCATTTCAGACAAAAC
>JAFGEV010000176.1 GCA_016931385.1 Prolixibacteraceae bacterium | reverse complement strand
GCTTTTGTGCTGATTATCATCGCCTTTTGCCTGCGTTACAGAGAATATGCCCGAGCACAGAATTAACAATAAAAACATGCCCTTCTGCTTCATCGTAAACTTAACTTTCTTCATATTAATATATTTTATATTACAATATTTTCTAATCTACATTTATTTTGTTTTAATCCGAATAACCGTTAACGACATAGCCGGAGCCTGGTATTCAAATTTGTTCTTTACCGTGTATATCGATATTGTTGGTGCTACTTTTTGAAGGTTGTCGAAGGTGTTTTCATCGGAGGCTTTGCCTGAAAGCACCTCTATTTGAGCGTTTTTATGTAAGTCCTTGAAACGCGACAAATCCACTTTCATAACCTTGTCATCTGTCCCTGCATTGACCAGTTTAAGAATCACATCGCCTGTCATTGATTTCTGAATACACGAAGCGGCAAGCAAGTTGTTATTTTCCTCTTTGGTTATCACCTCGTCGAAATAGTAATCGCCCTGGTTGGTCATAAACATTTTCTGAACGTAGTAATTGGGCGTAAGTAGAATGTTAACATTGTCGAAGAAAATCATATCGGTAGTCCACTGTGTGAAGCCCTTTTTAGCCAACAATGGAGCATAAGAGGCCATTTGAACCACATCGCCGTTACGTTCCAGACCCGTCATATAAGCTGCCTCTGCAATTGCGTTTTTCAGTTTATTGCCCCACGATGCGTATTCGCCCAGATATACTTTAGCTCCTTCACGGTTGTATTGGTCGTAGCGATTCTGGTTCGATAAAAGCCACCCGGGCTGCACGTAGTAATGTTCATCAACCACAGACACTTGCATTTCATTTGAAATTTGCCAACCTTTATCAAAATCAGTGCCACCATGGGAAGGACCTGAATTACCCACAATCTTAATTTCAGGATGCTTTTTTTGCACTGCATTCACAATCATGCGAAAGCGTTCCTCATATTCGGGAGTCATTTTATCTTCATTACCAATGCCCAGATATTCAAGGTTGAACGGTTCTGAATGCCCTGATGCGGCACGTATAGCTCCCCATGTTGAAGTAACAGGGCCATTTGCCCACTCAATTAAATCGAGCACTTCCTGAATATAATCGTCCATATTGTCCATGCAAAGTGCTTTTTGTCCCATTCCACCAATAACGTGCGTTCCGCCAGAATTTTGGCAGCTCACGGCGGCAGGTACTACAGGCACAGGCTTGGCTCCTATATCCTCACAAAACTGGAAATATTCGAAATATCCCAATCCAACGCTTTGGTGATACCCCCAAATATTACGTTGTCCTTTGCGCTCTTCAACCGGCCCAATGGTGTTTTTCCAACGATACATATTTCCAACACCATCGCCGTGTACTAAACATCCACCTGGGAAGCGCATGAAACGGGGATGCATATCAGCTAATTTTTGAGCAAGATCAGCACGCAGACCGTTAGGACGACTCTTAAAGGTTTTTTCAGGGAAAAGCGAGATCATATCGATGGCAAATTTTCCACTTGATTTTGCAAGTATAACTAGCGAAGCACTGTCGTTGCCTGCTGTAGCAGTTAACCCGGCTGTATATTTTTGCCACGATTTAGCCGAAGTGGTTATTTTGGTTTGAGCCAGCACTTCACCTTTTGGTGTCTGCAAACTGATGATAAAATCCATTGGGGCATCAGTTATTTGCTTGACAAACATTGATAAGTTGTACTTCTCATCCTGCCTGATTACCATTCCATCGAAGCCGTAATTTTTCAGCCCCACGCCCGATTCGGCCTTTACCTTCGGATAATTGCCAATATACTCGGCATCGATCGTAACATAATGCGGGTTATTGGGATGAATTGGCGAATTGGTTTCGACACTTATATGGCCAAGAGAATGACCGGGCAAAATGAATTCCCAATATGAGAACGGGTGCCACTCGCGTTTTTCACCGGGGTTGTACTCAAATGATCGATTTTGCACCAACTCGGCATACAAGCCACCATCGGCAGCAAAGTTGATGTCTTCGAAAAACAAACCGAACAGATCTGTACTGATTTTTTTTCCACCTTTTGCAACTTGAGCGCTATTTTTTACCGTGCCAATAAGGCATAATGCGACCAAAAACCATAGCCTAATATTGAGTTTCATTTGTATAAGTATCTATTAAAAACAATATTCTAAAGCAACTTATAAACCCCAATTATCACATAAGGCTCTTCGCCAGGATTTATTTTAGGCATTTCGAGGGTTCCAATAAAAATTGCATGATTGAGGTAATCGTACGGACTGTTGATTGGAGCCTCCAGGTCGAGGGCCGACTTACAATAGAATTCTTTTCCCTGATTCCCAACATGAATCAAAGCCCGATTAATGACCTGAATTACATGACCATCTTCGGTTTTCAGAAGGTAGCGGGCATATAGTTCGGTATCGCCATCGGGACGCACCAATTGCCAATCTTCACCACCGGGCAGGACTTCGCCCTTTATTTTTGAGCCTTCGAATGTTCCGCCGGTGATGGGTATAACCCTTCTAACTCCACGTTTACTTTCACCCACGTTGATCATGTTGGCAATTTTCACTTTTGCTTTCCACATGAGCTCAGTCTTGAAATCTTTATAGAGACCTTCCTCTTTAATGGAATCATCATTTTGGGCATTCAGTGACTGCATCCATAAAATAGCCACAAGACTTATTGCGATCGAACGAACTGTTTTTAAAATATACATAATATCAAAAATTGAAATAAGTCAATATTTTACTTCCAAAGGTTCGGTAAAAACCGATAGTACAACAGATGACGCCAGGTTCCCCAGTCGTGACCACCATGGCCGCCAATATAATACTCATGTTTTATATTATGTGCATTCAGGGCATCGTGTAAAGCCTGACAACGAAGATTGAGGAAGCCCTGAGCCTCTTTGGTGCCTTGCCCTACAAATAGATAATCCACTTTTTTATTCACCTTAGGATCAGTTAAAAAGTACTTCAATGTAGTTTCAGGTTCGGTATCGCCTGCACTAAGGATACCAAAATTAGCAAACAAATCAAGCGAACGAAAGCCGACAAACATACTATGACGGCCTCCCATTGACAAACCAGAAATAGCACGACCTTGAGGCGATTGAACGGTACTGTATGATTTATCGATCAAGGGGATGACGTGTTCACGAAGTTCCTTTTCAAATATATCGAAAGTAAGTTCAGCGTGTTGCGGATGATTACGGTGAATAACCTGGTTATTTGGGATGGCAATAATCATGGGAACTGCTTTGCTTTCGGCCAGGAGGTTATCCATGATAAAATTAACACGTCCGTCGAACACCCAGTTAGAAGGGAGTTCACCGCTTCCGCCTACCAGATATAATACAGGATATTTCTTTTTTGAATCGTACCCTGGAGGCGTATAAACATACAGTTCGCGTTCGCCCTTGGTAACTTCCGAGTGGTAAACATGGCGGGTTACGGTTCCGTGAGGTACATTTTGAGCATCGTAATAAGCGGGTCCATTGCCATGTACCACTAACTCACTATAGGGAGGCATGGCCGTAAAAGCTGCGTAAGTATTACTCGGATCAGGAATTTGAATGCCATCAACATTAAAATGATAGGCATACATATCGGGTTTAAGTGGACCGATGGTCAGGGTCCAGATTCCATCTTCGCCTTTGGTAAACGCAAGAGGCTCACGCCCCAGGTCGTTGGCCGTATAAATTGCTCCGGTCGGTAGAACGACCTTTTGAGCCAGAGGAGCTTTCAGGCGGAAGGTAACCGTCTGGTCATCGTGCACCTCGGGCGAATTCAACGGAGCACTAAAGGGAATCAGCCCTTCGGTATCCTTCTGCGGGTTATAGTCGAGATTCACATTGGCTTGCTGCGCACATAAATAAAAAGGCGTTAACAGAAAGGAACCAATGATATACGCGAAAAATTTGTTCATGTTATTAATTTTTAAAACCGTAATCATATTTAAAACTATTGATTGCACAATGAATATAAACAGCACAAAAAAAATACCGATCACTTACAAATTAGGTTCAAGCCATATTATTTCTATGTTGTATTAGCAATTAAAGGTAAAAAAACTATCCAATAAAGTAACAAGATGCTACGATCTACTTAAACACGCGCGAGGCAAAATCGTGAAACGATTTTCTCCAAACCTGCCACTCATGGTCGCCCGGGAAAGAGTTAAATTCAACCTCAAGCCCATTTTTTTTCATGTTATCCACGGCTTTTTTGGTATGCTCAATTCGCATATCACCTTCACCGCAGGAGATGTAAAACAGATCGAGCTTTTTATTAAACCCGGCCGATTGAGTTAGTAACCCTGGAATTTCGTTCTCGGCATCGAACACATTACCTGAAGGATTTCTGATACCGCCAAAAATCCCTGAGCTGAATATGCCAACTGAGCTGAAAACATTGAGATTCTGGAGGCCAACATAAAACGATTGCCCACCACCCATTGACAAACCACAAATTGCACGGTATTTAACATCGGCCAGCGTTCGGTAGTTATTATCAATGAAGGGAATAATATTTTGGGTCATTTCATTTTTGAAACTTGTCATAGCTTCGCTGCTGTAACCACCAATGCCCGATGCTACGTTCCCGTTGGCTATCACCACAATCATCGGGAGAGCTTTCCCATCGGCAATGAGGTTATCCATAACCATATCGGTTTTGCCCTGGATCACCCATCCTGTTTCGTCTTCGCCCCCACCGTGTTGCAGATAAACCACCGGATACTTCTTTTCCGGGCTTTGATCGTATCCCGGAGGAGTGTAAACAAATAACCTGCGAAAACTATTGGTTACATTTGAATAATAAAATCTTGAGCTGACTGCACCATGGGGCACATTCTTAACGGAATAAAAATCAACGCCCTGCTCGGGAATATCAATTCCACTGGTCATCCTGCCCGTTCCAAAAAACGATTGACTTGCCGGATCAGCAACCGGGATGCCATCAATTATCAGAAAATAATAATGAAACCCGGGTTCAACAGGTTCAGTGCGTACGGACCATAGGCCGTCCACACCTTTAACCATATCATACTTTTTCCCCAAATCAATTTGAAGATTTTGTGCATCGGGGGCCTTCACCTTAAAAACCACACTATTATCGGGCATAATGCACGGGCACTGGTTTTGATTGATGTTTGAAGGAGCCGGAATCGAGTTTTCTACTACCTGCCCCAAACACAGAATACCTGCCTGAGCTATAATTGCTATAATTACAATAAAATGCTTCATTAGTCTATACTTTAAAATTATTTTTGACTCATGGAACTCGCATATAGTTATTCGTGGTTGTGGTTAGCACCCTAATAATTCACGTTTTATTACAATGTGAAATAAGAAAAGAAAATAAGGGGTTTTATGGGAATAACAGAAATAATAATTGCGTATTCAATTGAAAACTCCGTGTTACTCTATGACTATTCTGTGTTTTTTCTGTGTAATAAAAAACATATCACATAATTACACTGAATAGTCAAAGAGCTTCACAAAATCTAGTCTCAATTTGTGATTAAAAGTAAAACATTACTATTTGCCATTAAACAAAAGCTGAGCAAAACCATACAAACTTTTACGCCATGTTTGAAATTCGTGAGCAGTACCAGGTGCTTCGTAATACACATTTTTTATGCCTGCTTTATCAAGCGTTTCATGAATGGCTCGACCAGAATTCGGGCCTTCTTTCGATCCCATGCCAATAAAGAAGACTTTAACCTGCTTGTTAAATTCCTCAGGTTTAGACAATAACCCATTGTATCCGGTTTCTAGGCCTGGGAATCCAAACGGGGCACTAAAAACACCAATACTAGCAAACTTATCGAGATTAGCCTGTGAAATCTGGTAGGTCTGGGTTCCACCGAGTGAAAGCCCTGCTATTGCGCGATTCTCACGATCGCTTAAGGTTCGGAATTGTTCATCAATGGTAGGAATCAGATCGGTGATAATGGTTTCAGTAAATTCATCCCAGAAATTAGGTCCCTGACCAAAACCACCACGCTGTGCAGGCCCATTGCCTTGTGGCTTGGGTAATATTTTTCCCGATTTATCGCGAATTGGCGTTCCAAAGCCTCTGGCAATTCCACCATCTTCCATAACCACAATCATCGGTTTGGCTTTTCCTTCGGCAATCAAATTGTCGAGAATAAAATTGGTGCGGCCCTGATTTGGCCATGCACGCCTATCTTCGCCCATACCGTGTTGTAAATAGAGGACAGGATAACGTTTACTAGTATCCTTATCGTACCGGGCAGGAGTATAAACATAAGCAAGGCGGAGTTCATTGAACGATTTTGACCAGTAATATACCGAACGGACTTCGCCATGAGGAACATTTTTGGCATCATAAAAATCAACTCCTTTTTCAGGGATTTCCATGCCACTCATAACGCGGCTTGCACCAAAGAACGTCTCACTAGCTGGATCAGCCACATCAACACCATTAATTTTAAGCGT
>JAFGEV010000020.1 GCA_016931385.1 Prolixibacteraceae bacterium | reverse complement strand
TTTTTACCTATTGCTGAAACATGACGGAATTTTATAAAAAATTTGAAATTGAATTTTTACACAGCCTCTGAAGCCCGGGGCTATTGATGTTGCCCCTTCAGGGCGTATTTCTTTTAAGCCCTGTAAATACAGCAAATTGTCAAATTGTTACTTGTCTACCCTTTGATCAGGGAGAATAACAATCCCTTTTCTACTTCAAGAATTGGGTCTCCATAGTATGTTAAGCTTCCGACAACAAAAGCACACACCTTTAACTTATCCGTAACGCTTACAAACACGTTGCTTACTCCGCGTATATCACAATCGGCATCAGCGCATATCAACTCTTTACATTTGATGGTGCCGCTGCCTTTTACATCTAACATAAGCTTACCGGTTGTTCCTTTTGCTTCAATTGTTCCGGCACCCGACAACACGATATGAACAACGCTGGAATTGATGTTAGATGCAATGACATTACCTGCACCGGAAACCATTAGTTGAACACTTTCAGAAGCAAATCCGGAATTGACTAAAATACTCCCGGATCCGGAAACAATGGCTTTGGTGAGTTGATCAGGTATGGTAATTGAAATTTTTAACTTTGAGCCCATCACCTGGACACTGTCATATGAAATTACCAGTTTTTTGCCTTCCAGATAAACCTTTGCATAAGAAAGCAGATTTTCATAATCGGAAATTTCAACCTTGTACTCACTTCCGCTTATGATTTCAACTTCGCCGGTTTTCATCAGTTCCACTTCTGAAAAGTCAGCTAAATGAACAGCCTGAGTAGCTATCTCTCCTGAACCGGAAACATAAGGAAAGCTTTGGCCCGGATTAATATAAATAACGGTTTGGGTCGTATCCGGATCGGCAACATTTAGAACCGAATCTTTGCAAGCCCCGTTTTGAGTGGAATCCATATCAGCAGAGTTTTGGGTAGTGTCTGTTTCAGCACCCACCACAAGTGAGTCGTGGGTGGTAATCATTTCCATCATGCCGTTGTCTGTTTCGCACGACACTGCTAAACCTGCTACAATAGCAGTTACAAATAAAAATTTAATTGTTTTCATACATTTTCTTTTGGGTTAAACTTATTGAAATACTACATCCTTGTGTTTACACATTGTTGTTTCATGAATATTACTATAAACTGCTCCGGAAACAATACAAATAAGTCAGCAGAAGAATGCCGGTTCTCTTAATTTCGATGCAGATTGATGTATAAGGAAATATCGATTCGCTGACTGGATAATGCCCCTGTATTATTGCTGAGATGCTCTTCGGCCGGATACGAAGAAATTACGACCTTTGAATCGGGCAGAACAATTATATTTCCTACCGTTGTACCAAGAATTTGGCCATTGCGCCGAACCTCGTTACCTAAACCGCAGGAATAACTAACTCCCAGCGAAAGCCTGTTGGAAAGAAGAATATCTGTCCCTGCCAATGCACTGAAATAATTTCCTTTATGTAATTGGTTGTGCTTAAACCTGTGTGAATACTTAAACCCCACATAAGGCCGGAAAGAACCTATTTGATAGCCAACCTGAAATGGAATGTCAACCTGCGAAAATCCGAACCCGGCATCGTCTTCGCCATCAACATCCCAGCTGAAAATATCAGTATACTTTACCTCCTCAAGTGAAGCAGACTGTATGGAATCCATAAAGTCATCGTGTTGAAAATGAATACCCTTATTTAGGGTCCAGGTGTAATTGAGTTCAACTTTACAGGTAACATGCCGGGCAACCTTTTTCTCACAAAAAATGCCGGCATGAGGAGAAAACAACACATCGGACCGCAAGTTGCCATCGAAACTTTGAGCCCGCCAACCTCCACCTCCGGCCGATATACCCCAAGCGTACCCGTCTGCATTTATGCTATGGTATCTTTCGCTTTTCATCAATTTCATATTGCTTTTTGCAGTTATGATGCCTTTTTTGAATTTGGTGGCAGGCGATTCACACAAAAATTTTTCAGATTCGGAAATGTATTTATTGCTTAATGAAGTTAAAGGTATACTAACCAGCGGCTTGTATGGGTATGATGTATTGGAGGATTTATCCAAAAACTGACCGGGCGTAACGGTATCGGGCATCAAAGAAGTATCGTATGGAAAGGAAGTAATTCCCTGTATCGCATTGTCATATTCCAGGGTCTGCGCAGGAATATTGCTGCCTGGTTTTGGTACCCGGACTGTATCGTAAACATAAAGTGTATCGTAAACAATTTGGGTTTCGTAAATAACGAGGGTATCTGATGAGGCTTTCTTAACCTTTTCCTGAGATTGAACAGGGAACACAACCCAAATCAACAAAAGAAAAAAACAAAACAGCTTACCGGACATCTGTTGTATCATATATATGGACTGTCTTTTGCACTTCAACCGTTTGTCGTTGAATGATGGTCTTTTTCACAACCACGGGTTGCTTTTCTGATGGTTCTGGTTCTGCAACGCTCAATGGCTTTTTTGTTACAGCAGTATCCACACCCGATTTGGATTTTTTGCTGATAGTATTGGCCGTATCGCCGGGGAAAAGTGTATCCGGGTTACATGTTATGGGTTGGCTGATAATCGCAGCTTTTTCCGGGGGATGCATATTCTTTTTGTTACCCGGAAATACAAGTTTTACGGTACATACTGCAGTCAACAACATTAGTGCGGGCAATATCACGTATTTGGCTGTCTGTAACGTTGAGAAAAGAACCTGCTTTTTAAAAAGTGCCGGTTTGGTCATGAGTTTCCAGTTGACGGCTGAAAACAAAACCTGTTGATCCCGAACCGGCCTTATTTGCAAACCCGATAACCGGCTGCTGAAAACCCGGTCGATATAATTTGCTTTAGCAGTAAAGGGTATGAGCAGGGCCACCCTGGGTTTACGTTTTTCCTTGTCTGCCATAATCTTCTGATACAATATTTTTTGAAGTTTTTTGCGGGCTCTGGCCAGATGTGACTTGGACGTGCCCTCGCTGATGTTCAGTTCTGAAGCAATCTGTTTGTGTGTGTAATTGTCCATTACATACAGGTTAAATACTATCTTATGATGTTCGGGCAGCCCGTCAATTGCCTGCAAGAGATAGTCATCACTGAAGCCGGCGTTTTCAATGAGGCTCCTGATATCATCCTCGTCAGGCATATCGGTTGTATCCCTGTCCATTTCATCATCAGCAGAAAAACGGCTGATGCTGTTCTTTTTTTCTTTACGAAGGTGCATCAGTGCCGTATTGATCACGATGGTGCGCAGCCATCCTCCCAGGCTACCCCGGCCATTGTATGTCGAATGCTTGTTAATAGCCGAGATGAAAGCGTCATGCACCAGGTCTTCGGCCAATTCACGGTTGGCAACGTACCTCCTGCAAATGCCTATTAGTTTTGGGGCGTTATCCTGGTATACCTTTTCCCAAAAATGCTGTAAAGGATCCACAAAAAAGCTTTTTTTATCAGATGCAAAAAAATGATTGGGTTGCAGTTCAGTAGCAAAATTTTTTAAAGATTGTATTTTTTTTTGAGAAGGAAGAATCGTCGGACGGGATAATCCGGAAATCTTGCTAAAAAGAAATGCCCGGCAGACAAACGCCCTGGCACGGACAATATTTAGAGTGTGTCAATTAAGCTAGCAAAATGTTTAAATGGTCATGTGTGAATAATGTAAACTTATTATGGATAAGTGTAACGTTTTATGCAACTAATTGAATTACTTTTACTGAAATTATTCAACCAAGGTATTGTAGCAAAAGCCAGCCTGGTATTAAAAACCCGTTAATCATCATCACATTCGCACAAGCCACATGGAGGGAGTATGTTGGTTATTGTCATGATATATATAGTTTTAAGAAAATAAATAAAATTGAACATGAAAAGTGATTATGAATTTATGGTATGGAATGAGATTACCGGCAAGTTGAAATCAAAATACCCTTCTTTAACAAAGTCAGACCTGATGTGGCGACACAGTAATCAGGAAGACGTGCTGGAAATGATAGCCAATAAGCTGGGCATCTCCTATAACGACATGATGAAAGAAGTAAATGCGCTTTAATATTTACCTTAAGCTGATTTGTCAGGAATGAACAGTGAATTCCCATGGTTAAATTTCCGGTCGAGCAATAAATCAACCACCTGAACGCCATTCATCATGGTACCGTATAGTCCGTGGGCAAATTTAGGCTGATAGAGATTTTTAACAGGAGTCTTCATGGGCAGGCGTTTTGGTCCGAACTGTGTAACCAGTGAAGCCATATCATATATGCTCCCCGTTGGCGAGCCGGAATAACGGGCATAAGTTGCCGGTGTGGCAATATCTTTAACCACTATATGTTTTCTCAGATCGGGTATAAAATACTTTTCTGCAATATCAATCAGGAAGTCGGCCCATTTTTCCTTTTCAGCCTTGTATTTTGCATAATTGCTTTCACGCAGCTCTTTCCATCCATTCAATGCCCAGGGTGTACTGCGGATGGTGATGGTGTTTTTAGCTTTGGTTGTTAACGAAGGACAGATAACCGCAGCATGAAAGCAGTCTTTTGAAAATCCATGATTCCCGGATAAAAATGCATTAAACAGTTTTTCAGCAGTTCCCAGCCCGGTAGAAACCACATTATAGGGATAATCGAGATCCAGTTTTTCAAGGTCGATGCGGTCATCCAGACCGAGTGCAACATTGACAGACGAAGGCGACATGATGGTATGTTCAAGTTGCCTGATGTATTTCGCCGGCAGATGCTCATCGCCCACCAAACGACGCATGGCCAGCATCGGATCGACAGTGGTGATTACCTTGTCGGCGCGTATCAGTGATGGAACACCTTTAATTCTCACTCCCGAAACAACACCATGTACCACCTCAATTTTCTCAACCTCGGCATTTAAGAGGAGTTCTCCACCCAATGCCTGAAATTTTCCGGCTAGTTTTGCAGGAAACTCATCGAAGAACCCGAAAGGGCGGAAGCACCTGGTCATGGATGAGAGCATTGCTCCGGTTGCAAAAATGGCCGAAGCACGGTCCGATGGAACACCTGAAAAGGAGGTAAAAGTTTCCATTACCTCTCGCAATCTGGGATTGGTAATGCCGAATTTGTCGAGTAACCCGGAATAGGTGCGATTCAGGTTGGCAATTACTTTTGGTGCTATAAACGGAGCTGCCAGAGTGTCTTTCAGTGTGGCATTCACTTTCAGTTTTCTTACCTGTTTAAAAAGGTCTACTGAATAGCGCATCAGTGCCGTTATTTTTTCAGCATCAGCAGGAAAGGTTTCCGAAAGATACCTGGTAAAATTTTCAGATCCGGCAGGAATCAGGTATTGTTCTACACGGTCGCCGTCGACCACCAGCCGGCGCATGAAGTTTTTCTCAAAACGCTTCAATGGTATTTCAATCTCAAGATAGTTGAGGATATCAACAATATCGGGAAACAGCTGGGAGGTTTCAAAAACATACCCCTCTTTTTCATAGGCTGTGCTGTATCCACCAGGATAGCTGTTCTTTTCAACAATCAGGGTTTTCATCCCCGAGGTATTTTTCAGCCACATCAGTCCGGATGACAATCCGCTTAAACCTGCTCCAATGATGACCAGGTCGTAATGATCGTGAGCCGCATAATTTGATGATAAGGTGTCTCGTTTAAGTAGGATATTTTTAGTCATTTCGCGGTTATTAGATGGCCTTAAAAAAATATTTTAAAGGGTGTCATGGTGTTAGGCATTAGGAATACACCATGTCAATAGAATTTATCATCTTTCTATCTGTTTAAATTATATACAATATTATCGAATATCCTTATATAATCGTTCTCGAAGCGGATTATTTGATCTAAGAACTTTGATTGCAATTGGAAATTTCTGATATTGTTTTTATGGCACTTCCGTTTCCCCGTTTTGCATTTCTGAGATCGCTCCATGGCATAATCGAACATTGATTTAATACAATTGCTCACTGTTGTCCGGTTAAAATTTATATCGTCCCATATGGGACGTATCTTTAAATATTAATCCTTTATCTACCAATATGATATCCCTACGAGACGGTTCCGTAAGAGCCTGTCCCGCTTTTACGGGAAACCCAATATGGGTAGAAAAGAAAAGCCGTCTCTCAACTCTCAAAGTCTCGTAGGGACGCAATAAACAAGGTATTTGTACGATTCAATAAGTTTTCCCCTGACAACAGTGGTAATTGTTAAATAAATTTGGTACATTTAATATTATGGCATATGGTAAATATAATCTTTGTATTAAAAAAAATCTTACTTCTGCTCCCGATTGCATTACTGGTTAATTATTCTTTTCTCAAGATTAACGACCTAATAATATTTACATAATAACCGATGACATGAGCTATGGGGATTTGAGCGGGTATGGCAGGAAAGAGCATCAAATTTTTGGTATATAACTAATAATTTTGACAAAAAATGAACCCAAATACACAAAAGCTTCATAACCAGGGAGTGAGCCTTTGGCTCGATAACATTACCCGGAAAATGCTTGATAATGGCGTACTGTCCAATTACATAACAGACCTTTCAGTAACCGGGCTTACATCAAATCCGTCTATTTTTGAAGCAGCAATTGCCAAAACCGACTATTATGATGATGCCATCCGCAGCATCAGCTCTACCGGTATGTCAGATGAAGATGTATTTTTCATTCTTGCCATTGAGGATATCCAACGAGCTGCCGATTTGTTTCACCCGGTATATTTGAAGACCAATGGTGTTGACGGTTTTGTATCCATTGAGGTTTCTCCACTTCTGGCCTATGATACAGAAAACACGATTAAAGCCGCGATGGAAATTCACAGGAAAGTAAATCGCCCAAATGCATTCATTAAAATTCCGGGGACCCCTCAAGGGCTTCCGGCAATAGAAAAAGCTATAGCAGCAGGGATACCTGTTAATGTTACCCTCCTGTTTTCAGCAGAACAATACCTGGCTGCTGCCGAGGCTTATCTTCGCGGTATAGAAATCAGGATTGACAAAGGACTGAACCCGGACATCAGATCTGTTGCTTCGGTTTTTGTAAGCCGCTGGGATAAAGCCGTTGCTGATAAGGCTCCTTTGGAATTGCACAATCAGTTGGGTATTGCGGTAATGCAAAAAACATATCAGGTTTACAGCCAATTCATAGGTTCTCAAAAAGTAAAGCGTGTTATGAACTTTGGAGCCTTTCCTCAACGTCTGCTTTGGGCAAGTACAGGGACGAAAGATCCAAATGCTTCAGATATTCTGTATGTAAAAAATCTGATCGCGCCATACACGGTAAACACCATACCGGAAAATACACTGCTGGCGTTT
This sequence comes from Prolixibacteraceae bacterium, assembly GCA_016931385.1. Lineage (GTDB taxonomy): Bacteria > Bacteroidota > Bacteroidia > Bacteroidales > Prolixibacteraceae > DAIMEA01. Next base: position 1,706 of record JAFGEV010000020.1, on the reverse strand, counting down.
GCCGATCATGGTGAAACTGGTGAACCTCTGACTGGTAATACAGCATCCGCGGATATTATCATCAAGCAATTTGAAGCGCTTTCGGTAAATTATCTCCAACTGGCAGACCAACTGCAAAAAGAAGGAGCAGAAGCATTCAATTTGTCATGGGTGAATTTAATAAAAACCATAAATCACAAAAGAACGCAATTTTAAGAATAAGAATAAAAGTAGAAAGGTAAGCGTGCCATGGCTCCCTCTTTCACCGGAATTCAACTTTACAAAAACCGGGGTATATTTTGTAGCATAACGGGTCTGCCAGTTTCAGCGGCTTCGTATATTTTTTCGATGAGATACACATCCCTCATGCCCAATTCGCCCGGCACAATGGTTGCCTTATCCTGTTTAATACATATGGCAAAATCGTCCATTTGAAGCGCCTGCTGGTTAACAGCAACAAGATTCATGGGACCTTCGGGTGTTTTTCCCTGAATTCCTCCATACGAAAAAGCCGAAGACAGCTCGAATGTGCCTTTCTCTGCTTCAGCTTTAAGATAATTGGCTTGATCCTCGTAACTTGTATAACATTTGCTGGTGTATCCCGAAGGGAAAACCATCTCCCATTCCAATGAACCTTCCACCTGCCTGAAAAAGTCTTTATCTTTCGTGGTATTTTTAGCAGTTATGCTAACAGGAAGCTCTCCTGCCGTGTATATAGAGCCCTGAACACAATAAATACCCAAATCAACCAATGGGCCGCCACCGGAAAGCTCCTTATTTATACGCCATGCATTCGGGTCCCTGAGAACAAATGCAAAACCGCTTGACAGTTGGGTAAGTTTACCATACACCTGTTGCTGACCCAGTTCCATCATTTTTTTGTGAAACGGATCGAAATGTAATCTGTAACCTATGGATAGTTTTTTACCTGCCTTGTTGCAGGCATCTATCATTTTATGGCAATCTTCTACATCAATAGCCATAGGCTTTTCGCAAATAACATGCTTGCCGGCCTGTGCTGCCCTTATTGTATATTCGGCATGCATGCTGTTGGGAAGCACTACATATACAATATCGATATCTTTGTTGTTGGCTATGCTATCGAAATTATCATAATTGTAAATGTTACCCTGCGGAATATGGTATTTTTCTGCCCATTGCTGTTCCTTTTCAGGTGTGCCGGTTACAATGCCGGCCAGATAGCAATGTTCTGTTTGCTGAAGTGCAGGAGCCAACTGTCCGGCAGAATAATTGCCTAAACCCACAAGGGCTACGCCCAATTTACCTTTACCATTTTGGAGTGAGGCTGCTTGTAAGATGGATGGAAAGCTTGAAGCCATTGCCAGTCCGCCTCCGGTTGCAATAAGACTGCCTAGAAATTGACGCCTTTTCATAGTTTTACTATTTTATGTGAATTACACAAGAGAAAGTATACCATGCCATGGTCACAATATGATAGCTTTTAGGCAAAAACCCGATTATTCTTATTTTGTCTTATCAAATTTAATGAGTTTCGGATTACTTTCATACCCTATAAAGCAATTAATAATCATTCAGTGCTAAAATACCGGATGAACAATTCAATTATTGGTGTATTATTCTATTGCCCCGTTCGGCCGAGGTTCCGCCGCGGCCGCCAGGCTAAGGATGTATTGTGTTGATATGCTTTCATTTGCACATTTTAATACCAATATTTTAGCAGTTGAGGCTGAACATAGCGCTATCCC
>JAFGEV010000175.1 GCA_016931385.1 Prolixibacteraceae bacterium | reverse complement strand
GCTATGTGATGGGAGAGGAGCCGGTTAATTATGTGAAACAAATTCTAAACCGATACGAACATTACAAACAGTTGATTCCTGAATCGGGGAGTTAAGAGAAAAGGTCTTAAACCATAAATGACATTATAGAGAATGCTGGTTGTCTTTTAGCTCATAGCTGTTATTGTTTCGCAGATAGAAGAGGAAAAGGCTGGATGCTGTAAGCAAAGCAACGATACCGAAGCCGATTTGTCGCTTTTGGAGCCTTGAATAAAATCCTTCTGGCAACGACACCACAGAACGAACAAAAAAATAGGGGCAGGTTTTTGAAATACGGAAAACCTGCCCCTGTTTATCAAACAGCAATACTTAATGCCTGTTTGTATTTAATGCAACCGATTCTTTAATTGCTCAATTGTCGGTTTCTATTGTAAAAAACTTCTTAAATACCCTGATGATAAATTCATGATCCTGGACACCGGCCAATTCCCTTACCGAGTGCATGGCCAACATGGGATTGCCAACATCTACGGATCGGATATCCATTTGAGTGGTCAGTACATTACCCAGGGTTGAACCTCCAACCATATCGCTTCGGTTCACAAATTTCTGACAGGGAACACCTGCCAAACGGCACAAACTTTCAAATACCGCTCCACTGTCACCATCGGTGGTGTATTTTTGATTGGCATGGATCTTAATTACGGGGCCCTTATTCATCATGGGATGCAATACCGGATCATGTTTGTCGGGATGATTGGGATGAACTGAATGTGCCATATCAGCCGAAATCATAAACGATTTGTGTTGCGCTTGTTGAATTCCCTCATCATCTTCTCCCAGTTGTTTCAATACCCTTTCAAAGATGTTTTTAAAGACGGGAGAGCCAGCTCCCTGTTTTGTTTGACTGCCAACTTCTTCATTGTCGAAAATGCAAAGAAAATTGGTGGCTTCAACAGGCTGTGCATCAAGAAGTGCATTTAAGCCTGCATGAACCATGGCCAGATCATCCAGCTTCGGGCTGGAAATAAATTCACTTTCCGCTCCCAAAAGGCAGCCCCGATGAAACTCGTTAAGGGTAATATCAAAATCAATAATCTTTTCAGCCTCCACTCCGGCTTCACGTGAGAGGAGATCTTTAAAAAAGCTTTTTCTTTGTTTGTCACCAATGATGCCACACAATGGAAGCATATCCTTTTGCTTGTTTAGCTCAACTCCTTCATTAACTGACCGGTTTAAGTGAATAGCCAGATTGGGAATGGTTAAAACAGGCCGGTTGAAATTAACCAGACGGGTTTCGGGATGTAGCGTATTGTTGCTTTCTATAATTATACGACCTGCCATTGACAGCGGACGGTCGAGCCAACTCATAAGAATTGGCCCGCCATATACTTCCGTGTTGAATTTCACATAATAATCATCCTCAATCATTTCGGGTGATGGTTTTATCTTGAAAGAGGGAGAGTCGCTGTGTGCACAAATCAGGCGTGTACCTGCTTGCGACGGCGAAATGGTGCCTGTGATGAAAGCATAAACTGAAGAGCCGTTTTTTGTGGTATAATACTTTTTCCCGGGTTCCAGGTTCCATCGTTCATCAAGTTTTAACGCTTCAAATCCGGCTTTATTAAGCTCTTTGGAAATGTTTTCGACAACGTGATAAGGGCTGGCTCCTTCATGAATGAAATCAATCAATTCGGTAGCTGTTTTTTGTGCGTTGTTCATGGTTGTTTTGGTTTAATGCCATTCACATGACAGATGTTTCTTATGTTTTCTTTACTTAATAACAAAGATAACGCACTGTAGGTTTGGAGAAAATGATTTTGTACCAAATTTTCAATGAATGACTTTGCATTTAGCAGTTTAAAAACCTGGCATTGGGAATGAATAAAATAAGCTCAAAGATGACAAAAGATATATTGTGAAAATAATGAGTTAAGCACGAAAAAAAATAATTAAAATAATTATGATAGATCTTGATGTTGCTGTTTTTTTGTCATAAATTTACTATAAGAGAATTTTTTAATTATGGTTTTTCTATTGACTGAAGTGGATGACAAGTGTCTGGAAATGCGGTAATTGAATTAGTATTCACATTATTGGGCAGATTATTGTGTGAACAATATTAATTTTTCTGCTTCTTGAAATCAAAAAAAAAACAGGAGTTATTATGAAACATTACCGAATAAAAGTCAGAGATGATAAAGCTGTTTTTTTTGAAGAATTGTTAAGGTATCTTGACTTTCTTGATTATGAACAGGTAGAGAGTTTCTCAGAGCCCCGGATCTACACCAACTTTGAACTTAGGTCACAAAAAGAAAAGGAAAAGAAAACAAATATGTCCAAAGATAAAGCGAAGTATTCCGGTAGGAAGCTCGAAGGGCAAAGTTCTTCATCCGATAGCCTGCGTGAGGTGTTGGCGCGAATTGACCAAATTAGAGACCAGGCCAGAAAAAGCAAATAAATCATTCATAAAAGGTTTGGATTTTCATGTCTTTGATAAGCAATTGTAATTTATACATGTTTTTCCTCCCTATGCGGCAGGGCTGAAAACAAGGAGTTTACTATATTTTACAACTAAGTTGAGCGATACGGGTTCAGCGAAGAATCGCTTTACTTATCCCGAAGCATCGGGACCGATATAGAAAATGTTGGTTTTCACCATTTTTTTTTGAGAAAGCCTTATATTTTCTTAATCGTTGAGCGGAATCGCTCAATTAGGTTACAATAAATATATTCCACAATAAGGACACTTTTTTCCACCTCTCCGGTTCATTTGAAGATATCCGGAGAGGTTTTTGTTTTCAGGGCAGTTTTTTCTTGTAAATTTGCAACCTGAAATAAATAAAAAAAGAGTTAATGAATAAGAGTTGGTCCTTTCATGAATATGGTGTGTTAATCGCGCGTTTTGCTCTGATAATGGTGTTGTTTTCTGTCAGCCGGTTGACCTTTTTCTGGTTAAATGCTGATTTGTTTAGGGAAATTTCTTTCGAGGGGTTCTTAAACATTTTGATTGGAGGCCTCCGGTTTGATTTAAGTGCCTTGTTATATGTGAACTCTCTTTTTCTGGTTTTCTCTTTGCTCCCCCTGAAGGTCAAATTTAAAGATTGGTATCAGCAAAGCCTGAAGTGGCTGTTTTTAATTACCAATGGCATTGCTTTGGCCCTTAATGTTTCCGATACTATTTACTATCGTTTTACATTAAAAAGAACCACCGCGGGGGTTTTTGAGCAGTTTTCCAACGAGGAGAATATGGTGGCCTTGTGGACACGGTTTATTATAGATTACTGGTATGCCACCTTGTTATGGATTGCCTTTATATTCGTACTTGGATTTTTATATAATCGTTTAAAACCCAAGCCTGCTCTAAAAACATTTGGCTGGAAATATTTGGTGTTATCAACTGTGATGCTTGCTCTGGCCGGTGGGCTGGCCATTGGTGGAATGAGAGGTGGTTTTCGGCACAGCACACGTCCCATAAACATCAGTAATGCTGCAAGACATATAGAACGACCTGAACAGGTTTCGATTGTCCTGAACACCCCCTTTTCAATTCTCAGGACTTTTGGGAAGTCGGTTTTTCAACCGGTTCATTATTTTGAAGAAGATGAACTTGAGAAAATATACTCTCCCGTTTACGAGCCGGAAAAGTCAGCATCAAGCGGAAATGTGGAGCAATCAAAACCCAATGTAGTATTGATAATTCTGGAGAGTTTTGGCCGGGAACACATAGGCGCCCTAAATGAAAACCTGGAAAACGGAACCTATGAAGGTTTTACCCCATTTCTTGACAGTCTGATTTCACAATCATGGGCTTTTGACCGGGCTTATGCCAACGGGCGGAAATCCATTGATGCTTTGCCTTCCATTATTGCATCAGTGCCTTCGTTGGTTCAACCCTACATCGTTTCGGAGTACGCAAATAATGAAATTAACGGACTGGCGGGCTTGTTGTCGGAAATAGGCTATGAGTCAGCTTTTTACCATGGTGCACCAAATGGCTCAATGGGCTTCATGGCATTTACCAAAATGGCCGGATATGATCAATATCTTGGCAAAACCGAATACAATAATGATGAGGATTTTGATGGTATGTGGGGCATCTGGGATGAACCGTTTTTTCAGTTTTTTGCCAGGGATATGAGCCGATTGAAGGAACCATTTTTTACAACTTTATTTTCGGTTTCGTCTCATCATCCATTTGCTGTTCCGGAGCAATATACAGATACTTTCCCGGAGGGACCACTTCCTTTGCATGAGGTTATGGGGTATTCTGACATGGCTCTTCGGAAATTTTTTGAAACAGCATCGAAAAGCAGTTGGTTCGAAAATACTTTATTCATTATAACAGCTGACCATTGTACCATCCCATTCCATGAGGAATATAAAACACCAGTGGAGAGTTTTGCAGTACCTTTGATATTCTATAAACCGGGAGATATTCCTCGAAAACTGGATTCAGGACTGGCGCAACAAATTGATATATTACCTACGGTATTGTCGTTTCTTGACTACCCACATCCTTATGTGGCTTTTGGAAATGATTTGTTTTCTAAAGGTAAAGAAGAACGATTTGTGGTTAATTACATCAACGAATCCTATCAGTTTCTTTTTCAAAATTATGCCATCTATTTCGATGGAAAGGATATAACAGGGCTCTATGATTTAAAGTCCGATCCTCTGCAAGAAAATGACCTGAACGGACAAGTG
>JAFGEV010000174.1 GCA_016931385.1 Prolixibacteraceae bacterium | reverse complement strand
TATAATTATCACAAAAAATCCTCCTTCGTAGATGGATTTTTTCACATTATTGATTGAATTATCAATGAAACGAGCCTGACGGAAAATGTCTGTGGCTATTTTCACATCAGCAGGTAATGTTTTTTGCAAATCAGCAAGTGAATTATCCAGTTTATCGGTTAAATCCAATGTACTGGTTGCAGGTTGTTTGGTTATTGTCATTAAAACTGCTGCCTTGCCATGATTTGAGGCAATACCCAATTTAGGCGCTTTATCGCCAACTTTCACATCAGCAATATTTTCGAGCAATATCGGAATGTCATTTGTTGTTTTAATGACAGCTTTACCCAATTCAGAAATTTTATTGGTGGAAAGTACCCCCCGAATTATATATTCGTTTCCATATTCGTATAAAACACCTCCGGCGGCGTTCTGATTCATTTCAGTCACGACGTTTATAACTTCATCCATCCCGATGCTATAATGCTTCATCTTTTCAGGATTGAGCAATATCTGGTACTCTTTTATTTCTCCACCCAGTACAGTAACCTGCGCCACTCCACCTGTTGACAATAGGCGGGGTCGGATAGTCCAGTCGGCGAGTGTTCTTAGATCCTGCAATGAAGTGGAATCGGCGGTAAGACCAACTATCATGACTTCACCCATTATGGATGATTGCGGCCCTAAAGTAGGATTGCCAACATTGGAGGGCAACGCATCTTTCACTACAGCTAATTTTTCTGAAACGATTTGACGGTCACGGTATATATCTGTTCCCCAGTTAAACTCTACCCAAACAACAGAAAATCCAGTAGTGGAAGATGAACGGACACGACGTACATCGGTAGCTCCGTTCAATGCTGTTTCAACTGGAAATGTAACCAGGCGTTCAACTTCTTCGGGAGCCATACCCTTTGCCTCTGTCATCACTACAACGGTCGGAGCATTCAAATCGGGAAATACATCAACTTCCATATTAACCGCAGTGTATGTTCCTGCCAGCATCAATAATATGGACGCGACCAAAACAACCATCCGGTTGTTCAGCGAAAATTTTATTATTTTATTCAACATAGTAAATCGAGTTAAGGGTTAATGAGCGTGACCTTCGGGCATTACTGATGACGTTGCAGCCAGTTTTACCTGATACACACCTTTGGTAACTACTTTATCACCATTTTTTAGTCCTGAAAGTATTTGAACCCTTTCGCCGTTGTTTTGACCAAGCATTACTTCCTGCTTTTTATATCCTTCTTCATCCAATTGCAGGTAAACGAAATTTAAGCCTTGTTCCTCGGTTATTGAAGGTACAGGAACAGAAATAACGTTCTCTTGAGGGCTTGATAAAAGGTAAACTTCGGTAAATGCACCCGGAATAATTTCACCGATATTGTCAAATTCAAAGGTGACCGGAATGTAGAAAGACTGATCTCCAGAAGATTTTCCATAAGACAATAATTTCCCGTTCAAATCGGAAAGTTTATAGATGGTATTATCGTAAGCAAGCTTGAAATTGGCACTGCTTATACTTTTCAGTATCTTGAAATTATTCTCTGATACTTCAGCCCTTAATTGCAAACGCTTGTTTTGCGAAACGGTTGCTATCTGCTGACCGACTGAAACATACTCACCCTGTGCCACCAACCTGTTTTTTATGTATCCGCTAATCGGGGAGGATACACTTACACCGCTTGCTGTAATATTGGAAGCCTGTGCGTCATAAGTTGTTTTTGCTGTTTCATAGCGCAGTTTTACCTGTTCAAACTCTTTTGTCGAAATAATCTGGTCTTTTACCAGACCTTCGGCACGTTGGTATTCTTTAAGCGCTGTTTCATAAGCAATCTTCGATTTAGCCGCAGGGTCACCCTCAAGCAGTTTTTTTGCAGAAATAGTTACTATCGATTGACCAGCGCTCACAGCAGTTCCTTCTGTTATTGAGGAATTTGTAAATGTTACTATTCCGTTTGAAGTTGCTGCAATTACAACTTCATTCCCTTGTGGAGTCTGAATTTGTCCACTTGTTTTAATGGCATTGTAAAAAGTTGTGGGAGATACTGTTTCGGTAGTAAGCCCTACTAATTCAGCCTGTTTCTTTGAAAAAGCAATCTCATCGGCGTGTTCACTTTCTTTTTCATCGCCTTCAACATGACCAGCCTCCTTTTCATCTGCGGAGTGGTCATGCCCGTCGCCTTCCGAATGTTCTTGACTTTTTTCAGAGGAGTGGTCGTGCCCGTCTCCATCTGTATGTTCGTGTTCATCCACATTTTCGACTGATTCGGCATGTCCGTGTTCGTCAGTCTTTTTTCCTTTGCAGCCGGTAAAAGCAGTCACACTGATCATTATTGAAAGAATGATGCTATATTTTAATGTTCTCTTTATTGAAAGAGCTATAATTTTCATTGTCATTTTGTATTGATTTTATTTGTTAAAATACTATCTACTTCACTGATTCATAATACTGCTTGAATGTTTCAATATTCTTAAAATAAACCAGTTCAGGTTTCCCTTTTTCTTTAAGTCCAATTAATGCTTCGGCCTTGTTGATTAAATCGCCTGAAGAAGCATCGCAAATCATCGCAACTTTCGTAGAATTATTTACCAATTGATTGAAGCATTTTTGGCTACAGAAATAATAAATCTTGTCATTATAAACGACTTTTGAAGTTTTATGAATTTGTAATTTATCGCCGTTCATACAAGTCCATTCATCGGGAATTTCCTTGCCATACCAAGCCCATTTGTGATATAAAAACTTGGTGTCGCACCCGTAGGTGTGGAACGTAAGAACAGAAACTGTGGCGACTATCAATAGGCTAAAACTGATAATCAGTATTCGATTAAACTTTTTGTCCTCGATTTTCTGTTTTTCCCGTAATTGAAGCTTGCTTAACTTTTTCTTCTTCATATCAAAAAGATTCAGATAAACATTTTAACCGGCAAATATTGCCAGTCAGTTAATTCAAACAAAAGTTAAGCAATTGTGGGAGGCGCCCGTAGTAAGTGGGCAGTATAGAAAAATTGTTTTATGAAAACGGCATGATTGCTAAAAAAGGCTGTGGGAATGTCTAATACAAATGGAGTTTCAACTTGAACTACGACTCCAACCGTGAAAAAACTAAGATGGTCAGATAAAGACTTGATTAAAGATATAGTGCTAGCCCTTTCTGATACCAGAATATTAAATGCGTGACAATGCGTGTCTGGTTTTTCCTGATTTTGCCCATGAACAGGAGCCTCGCAGGCCGATTCCTCTACTGGAGAGTGCGAAATCTCAAAATGGTGATGGTGCGGCACAACAGCATGGACTAAAATAATCAGCCCTGCCAAAAAGGTAAATATCCTTCCTATATGTTGACCTTTAAAAATCACCTAATTCTATATATTAATCAATTATACGACGTCAAAGGTATGAAAAAAATTGATGCAACCAAGTTGCAAAGTTAACGATGAAAATTTGAACAGATACCTTTGATTACCATGTTGATATTTTCGAGGGTAAACCGGGTTGGCAGGTTAACCGAGGGAACAGGGATGTCGTTGAGGCAATATGTTTTCTTGCATTTGGTGCAAAGAAAATGAACGTGTAGATCCTCAGGATGGCATTGGCAAGTTTCCTTGCATAACGCATATTTTACCGAACCTGTGCCATCGTCAATGCTATGAATGAGTTTGTTTTCTTCAAAAGTTTTGAGTGTCCTGTATAAAGTTACTTTGTCGGCCTTCTCAAAAGTCTGCTCCAGATCAGCTAAACTAATGGCCGCTGTCTGTTCGCTTAAAACACTTAAAACCAACTCTCGCATAGCAGTCGGTTTGATGTTTCTGTTCTCTAATTTGGATTCGCTCTCTTTCATAAATCAATGTTGCGAATATAAACCTATAATTTGTCGTAAAAGTTCATTGAGCTTTTTTAAAATCTGTCAAGTTTGCACTGACCTACGCACAGGGCGGGCGCGGGGGCAAAAAAAACAGCTCTTTTGCAAACTTGGGTTTTGGCGCGGTTGGCAAGTTTGTAAATGTGCTGTTTTGTGCGTGGGGTTTCCCAATTGCCCCATCAGGGCAAAAGCGCGAGGGGAAAAATAAATTCTTTCAAGGTCTTAGTGTCCTGTCGTAATGGCTTTTAACCTGGTTGCTAACTTGCTTATATGTGCATGGAAACTGTACTATAAACTCGTGGGTATTGATTTATGTGTGGTTAAATGTTTTCCTATAGACTAAT
>JAFGEV010000173.1 GCA_016931385.1 Prolixibacteraceae bacterium | reverse complement strand
TTTTATTGGGTAAGTTTGTTGAAACAGTTTTGCAGGAATGAGGTTTGCATTTAGGAAAATATCATTCATATTCATTTTTCTATTCCTGAATTTTCTTGGGAAAGCACAATACCATTGTGTGTTTGAACACTTATCGACCGACGATGGTTTATCGCATGGCAGTGTTTCAAATATGATGAAGGACAGCCGCGGTTTTATGTGGTTTGCCACCTGGGACGGGATTAACCGTTACGATGGGCTTAACTTCAAAATTTACAAGCCAGGCGAAAACGGGAGAAATGTATTGGTGTCGAACCGGATTGAAACAATGGAAGAAGATCCACATGGAAACATATGGGTAATTAACTACGATTCGAAAGCTTTCAGGTTTGACCGTTTAGCTGAAAAATTTGAACCTGTCCCTTACATCAATGAAGATTCTGTTCAGGTTAATGTAAAAGGATTTTATTTTTCACCTTCGGGTGATGTCTGGCTGATGACCAATGAAGATGGAGTATTTTGTGTAAATACCGACACGCTCACCAACAGGTTTTCCATTCAGCAATTTTCCGAAAAGAGTAAACCCGCACTGCCAGGTAACGGAATTCGTTTTGTTTTTGAAGACCCGTACAAAAACATCTGGATAAATACCGGTAAAGGTATAGCCCGGTACAGGAAGGACAATACATCGAATGAATTAACAGTACTGGACTTTCCGGTTAAAGTTAAAACATTGTTTGAAAGCCATGAGCCTACCTGTTACTATATTTCATCGAAGTTGATTTGCATCGGTACAGTTGATGGCAGCCTGTTGGTTTACAATTGTTCCGACGGTGGCATTAAGGATGTGCACTTTCGAAACAATTCGGCCATTACGAATTTGAGCGGTGACACTACAGGAAATGTTTTTGCCGGAACAAGAGGAAACGGGATTTTTGAATATAATACCCTGAAAAATTTACCTGGCAAGCATTATATTTTTCCTGAAATTGCGAACGTACTAAAAACCTACCCCGATTCGAAAGGCATGTTATGGGTTGAATCGGACAAACCCGGAATTTCAAAAATCGATCTTCAAAACGGGCGTTTCAGACATTATACTCAAAAGCTTGATGTTAATCCCGATATCCGTTCTTCGGCACAATGCGGACTGATGGAGGATGAGGACAAAACGCTTTGGTTAACGCTGAAAGGCGGAGGCTTCGGCTTTTATAATAAGGATGCTGATGAACTTGAATATTTTTACAATGAACCGGGCAATCCTGAATGCAGGGTTTCAAATTTTGTCAACTGTTTTTACAAAGATCCCGATGGGGTGTTATGGATGAGCACCTATTTCAAAGGAATTGAAAAGGTTACTTTCGTTCAGCAAAATTTCCATTTCACACAACCGGTACCAGGTTCGGACCTGAGTATTGCAAACGAAGTGAGGGCGCTGATGGAAGATTCGAAAGGGTACCTGTGGGTGGCCACGAAAAATCAGGAATTGTTTCTCCTCGATAAAGAATTCAATGTTGTAAATAGGATTATTAATTATAATGGAAACCCTATTGGGAGGGTATATGCATTAATGGAAGCCTCCGATGGATACATCTATATAGGGACAAAGGGAAACGGATTGTTCGTTCTTGATCGTGAAAGCAATTTTAATTTTAAAGTAACCCATTATAAACATAGCCCCGATGAAATATTTTCCTTGTCGAACAATAACATTTACGCCCTGTTAAACGACAGCAAAGGAAGGATATGGATCGGAACATACGGGGGAGGGCTGAACCTGTTTGAAAATGGTCGTTTCATCCATGCGGGAAATGAAATGAAAAACTATCCGCAGGGGAAAGGGGCAAAAGTAAGGCACATTGCAGAAGACCATTTGGGTAATATTTGGGCAGGTACAACCGATGGAATTCTTTTTCTCAGCCATGAAAGTAATTCATTCAATTTTGATTTTTTCAGCAACCTAACTGGAAATGTAAAAGGTTTAAATAGCAACGACATTTTTTGGATATACCCTGGAAAGGATAAATCAATTTGGATGGCATCACTTGGAGGAGGTTTGTCGAAGTTGATAACTCATCCTGAACGTGGACAATCAATAAATTTTCAAACCCTAACCATTGAGGATGGTTTGCCCAGCGATATGATTTTTACAATTACCGGCGACCCTGGCGGGAACCTTTGGATGGCGACTGAAAATGGGATCGCAAATTACAATATAACCAACAAAGTTTTTAAAAATTATAGCCGTTACGACGGGATACTTAGTTCGGGTTTTTCGGAAGCTGCCTGTGCAACCCGGGCCGATGGGACTGTTTGTATGGGCGCTTACAAAGGGCTTTACAGTTTTCAGTCTAAGGATTTTACCAGCATTTCAAAGAAAGTTGATATCGTTTTTACAGATTTTCGGCTTTTTGGTAAAAGCATTAGCCCAGGTAACAATTCGATACTGAACGTATCGATTACGGGGGCCAAACGAATTTCTTTAAAATACAATCAAAACGTGTTTGGGATTACCTGGGCCGGGCTCGATTTCAAATTGCAGGATAAATTCAGGTATGCATATAAACTAGAAGGCTACGATGATGAATGGCGTTATTCGCAGGGACAGAATTTTGCTTCGTATTCCAAAATTCCGCCCGGTGAATACACTTTTCTGGTTCGCTTTGAAAATCCCGAGCTTCAGCAATTGAACCAGCCGGCTTCAATTGCAATCGTTGTTAAACCTCCACTTTGGAAAACAACCGTTGCTTATCTGCTATACCTTATTTTAGCCATTGCTTTTATTGAACTGGCAAGGCGTACCATCACGACCATGATCTCACTCAGGAACAAAGTTGTGGTTGAACGCGAACTGACAAACGCGAAGCTTAACTTTTTCACAAAAATCTCTCATGAACTGAGAACGCCATTAACCCTTATTTTAGGCCCAGTTAACGAATTGAATTCACAAGAACAACTAAGTGAAAAGGGAAGGGTTTATTTGAGCCTGATTGAGCAAAATGCCCGGCGTTTGTTAAGGCTGGTAAACCAATTGCTCGATTTCAGAAAAATTCAGGGCAGCAAGATGGAACTGAATCTTAACGAGGTTCACCTGAAAACGTTTATTCATGAAGTATGCAGCAATTTTGTTGAACTTGTCAGGGAGAAAAATATCCTTTTCGAAGTGAGCTGTGAAACAGGAGATGAAAAGGTGTGGCTCGATAAAGAAAAAATGGATGGTGTTGTATTCAACATTTTGTCGAATGCTTTCAAATTTACGCCCGAAAAAGGTTTTGTTGAAGTAAGGGTTATTATATCAGTGGAAGAAGAAAAGCAATTGACAATTGAAATTAGCGATAACGGGCCGGGCATACCAAAAGATAAGGAAAGGGAGTTGTTCAAGGTTTTTACGAGCGGTTTGACTGATAACGTGACAAAGCAGGAAGGTACAGGTATTGGCCTGGCCCTTTCAAAAGAATTGGTAAGGTTACACAATGGTGAATTAAATTATAAACCAACACCGGGGGGAGGGGCTACCTTTGTTATTCAGCTTGATACATGCCTGCAACCCGGTTCGGTGAAAGTGAATATTGACGAAAAGTTTTCAGAAGAAGATCAGGAGAATTTGTTGCACTCAACAGCAGATGGCGCATTGATTGAGGCAGGGAAAAAACATCCGGAATTTTTGATATTGATTGCAGAAGACAATCCTGATCTGAGGCATTTTTTAAGATTACAGCTCGATGGAGATTATCGTATTGAAGAAGCCGTTAATGGACGTGACGGCCTGAGCAAAGCTGTAAAATTGCAG
>JAFGEV010000019.1 GCA_016931385.1 Prolixibacteraceae bacterium | reverse complement strand
GCTAACTTGTATATATCGTCAAAAGTGTCCTTTTTTTCCTGCTTTTTATGTTAAGCCATTTCCGCTCTCCAATACCAACTTGCTTCACTGATCTTTACGGGGGTTATGTAGCATCCCGTTCAAAATTCGTTTTTTATCTCTTTCAAAATTAAAAGAAAATATGATCAATAGCAATACAACACAATTTCTAAGCTTTGCTACGATTTAAAACCCGTATTATGCATTGGCATAAAAAGGTTTTTTTTATCGGATAGCAACATGTAACAACTGCTGGAAAATTGTTTATCAGAATCCCGCCGAAATTTTCAGGTTGAACAGCCGCCCGGTAAGCCTGTTGGGTACTGCATGGTAATTGTTCTCGTAATCGGCAATGAAGGTATATGAAGAAACGTTCTGCGTGTCGAGGATATTGAAAACCTCAATGCTCACGCTGCATTCCTTAAACTTATCGAGAAAAGCCCAGTTTGTAAGGTTTTTGCCGTTGCTCACCAGTGAGCGCATAAAGCCTATATCGACCCGTTTGTACGATTCGATCCTCCCGATATGTGTATAGCGCGGTGTACGGGGCATCCCGAAAGGCATACCGGTTATAAAGTGCCCGGTAAGGTGCATCTGGTAAGCAGGCAGGCCTGGAAGGTAATCCTGGAAAAACATGCTGAACTTGAAACGCTGGTCCGATGGCCGGGGAATGTACCCATAGTCATCGCCAGCAATGTCTTCTTTGGTGTCCATTAAAGAAACGCTCATCCATGATTGTGTGCCGCTTACAAACTCGCCGTTAAGTTTCAGGTCAATGCCATAGGCATACCCGTCCGAAATTTCGTTCGAGAGGTAACGTATTCGCACATTTTCGTACTGGTAGGGGATCAGGTCTTTCAAAAATTTATAATAGGCATCGGCCGTCAGGCGGAACGGGCGCCCCCAGCTCTTGAACGAATAATCGGCTCCTGCCACAATATGTACCGAACGTGGTGTTTGGATATCGGGGTTTATGTTCCCGTACAGGTCTTTTATTTCGCGGTAAAAAGGCGGCTGGTGATACCACCCGAACGAAGTCCGAATGATGATGTCGTTTTTCATGCCCGTGCGTAACGATGCCGAAACGCGGGGGCTAACGGTCAGGTGGTTGGTATAGGTCCAGTAATGCGAACGGACGCCTGCATTGAAAATCAGGAAACCAATGCCTGTCGGCACCGACCAGGTATCCTGCAAAAATGCGGTATAGCGTTGTTGCTGATGTTCATAATTGGTTTTTGCCAGGTAATAAAGTGTTGCTTCAGTATCGGAATAGGGTAGCGAATAGCCTGCCGAATCGCGGAATTCCCATTCTTTCATACGGTCGTGCACCAGTTCATATTTGAAGTTTATTCCCCATTGAAGAAAATGGTTTCCGGCTTTCACGTTTCCCCTGTGCTCAATTCCTGCAACGGTAGCCCTGAGGTAATTCCGTCCGTGTTCGTGATATGCGCCTATGCCCAGGTTCATCACGCTATCGGTTTGTTCTTCGGTGCCTTCGTTGCCAACTTCATTAAAAAGGTAATACCCTATAATATCGTAGGTTTCCGCTTCATCGGTTGTGTATGCCGAGGCTGTGAAGCGCAACTGTGAAAATTTTGATGGTTTATAATCGAAAAACAAAGCGCCGGTATAAGTCTGATAACGGTCGATTTCCTGCCCTTCATAGTAAACTTTCAAACTTTGCTGATCGTTAAATATTCCGCTCTTTGAGTTCCTCTCGGTTGGCAGGTAGAGGTAATTATTGTAAGAAACTGTTCCCAAAAACCCAATATCCAGTTTTGGGGAAAGGGAGTAAGTAAGATAGCTTTGCAGATCGACAAAAGTTGGGTCGTAATCGCCTTTTTCTTCGAGCGTACCCAAGAGGTAACTAAAGGTTTTATAGCGGGCGCCAACATTGTATGTAAAGCGTTTGTTTTTGCTGATGTTCTCGATATGTGCCTTTGCCCCCAGCATGCTGATATCGGCCGAAGCGCTGAAACCTGAAGGGCGGTTGTACTTAATATCCAGTACCGAAGACATTTTGTCGCCGTACTTGGCTTCAAAACCCCCGGCTGAAAATTCAATTGAAGAAACCATGTCGGAGTTGACAAAGCTAAGGCCTTCCTGTTGTCCCGAGCGGATAAGGTATGGACGGTAAACTTCAATATCGTTTACATAAACAAGGTTCTCGTCGAAACTCCCGCCCCTTACTGAATACTGGCTGCTCAGTTCGTTGCTGGCATTCACGCCAGGCAGGGTTTTAATGATCCCTTCAACGCTGCCCATGCCCACATCGGGCACAACCGAAGTTGTACGGGGGTTGATACGCACTATGTTTCCGGAAGTCTGGCGGTGCTGCGATATGATCACTTCATCGATCTCTTCCGATTTCGGGACCAATTGCACGTTCAGTTCTATGGTTGCCTCCGATTCAACATTCATGGGCTTTTCAAGCATTTCGAATCCTATGCTCGAATAAACAACGGTTATGTCACGCCCCGAGGGGATACGCAGCAGATATTCCCCATCGATGTTGGTTGATGTGCCAAAGGGATAATTCTTCATCGACACATTTACCATATCAATGGCCTTACCGTTTTGGTCGGTAACAACACCATACAATGTTGCATTGGTATTCTGTGCCGCAACATAATATGAGAAAGTTACAAAAACAGCTAACAGGAAAAAATGGCAAATGCGTTTCATCGGATGCAAAAGTAATACTTCAACGAAAATAAACGCAAAGAAAGAATTTGAATTGTATGCCGAATAAAAAATCAATAATTTTTCTTAAAATATTAGAAGTATTTAACACGAATTGATTTATTTAACAACAACGAAAACTTATCTTTGCCCAACAAAATTCAGGCAATGGTTATCAGTTTATTTATCAAAGGTTTATTAATTGGATGTTTGGTTTCAATGCCTGTTGGGCCCCTGGCCGTTTTGGTAATACAGCGTACAGCCAATCGCAATTTCAAGTCGGGATTTTATTCCGGCCTGGGCGTAGCCTTAACCGACACCCTGTGGGCATTGATTGCTGGTTTCAGCATCTCGTATATAATCACTTTTTTGCGCCAACACCAGTCATTGATCCAGTTAATCGGGGCAATAATTCTTTTCATGCTTGGTTTAAGCATATTTCTATCTCACCCGGTAAAAGCCATTCGTAAGTTTAAACAAAAAGGTACCAATCCGTTTCAATGCTTCATTACTGCCATACTTGTAGCTTTATCGAACCCTCTGGTTGTTTTGGCATATATCGGGATATTTGCCAGCACAAATCTCGTGTTCAATATTCACCAGCCCTCGCATCCTTTATCTTTTCTTCTGGCATTTTTTATTGGCGCTTCAACCTGGTGGTTGATATTAACCACGGTTTTGAATTTTTTCAGGCATAAGTTTAACCTCAGGATACTGTGGTGGTTTAATAAAATATCGGGGTCGTTGATCATGTTGTTTGTTTTAATCTCCACAATTCTGGTTTTGATCAACGGAAATCCAAAAATTTAGCTGCCTGTATATCTCTGACCAAACGGGCTTCCGGGTTCTTTTAACATCATATTGAAATTAACCCTTTCAACAAGTCGTGGCAACCATTTATTCAGAAAGACAGCCAGTTTACCTTCGAAGAATGTCAAAACGATTTCCCTTTTTCGCTTTTTCACAGCCGAGTAAATTATTTCAGCACATTGTCCGGCAGTCATCATGCTTTTCTCATCCCGAGGGGTCATTCCCTGGGAACTGCCATTTGCCGTTAAAGCATTCTCGCGGATGTTTGAAGCAATAAAGCCCGGCGCTGCAACCAACACATGCAGTTTTCGGTCTAAATATTCAGTACGCAAGGCATCGAGGAAACCCCTCATGGCATATTTCGAAGCTGAATAACCGGTACGCCCGGGCAGGCCAATATGCCCGGCAATTGAAATTATCCCCACAATTGAACCAGAACTTTGAAGTATATGTGGCAAAGCATATTTTGTGCAATATACGGTTCCCCAGAAATTGACATCCATTACACGCTTCAGAACCGAAGTATCGCATTCGGAAAATGCCGCCCTCATTGATATTCCTGCATTATTGATCAATATGTCAATTTTCCCAAAACGATCAATTGCCAGATCGATTATTGTTTTACAGTCGTTTTCGATGGAAACATCAGCTTTCACGCACAAAATATTTCCCTGCAGTTCCTTTTCGAGTTCAATAAGTTTTTCATACGAGCGGGCTGCCAAAACAAGGTTAAAACCCTTTTGAGAATATTTCCGTGCCAGGGCTTCTCCAATTCCTGAAGAAGCGCCGGTTATGATTACGACTTTACTGTTCATAGATGTTTGCTTTTTTTTAAGTAATAAAGAATCATTATCTGCTGATATTTTGCCGCGGCAAATGGAAAGACATTTTTTAATTTACCTGATTTCACTCAAAAATATTGAATTCCTCAAAAAGAAACAGGGGATTATGCAATTAAAAATTTTAATGCCATGCAATAGTTGACAGTACATTTATTTTTGGCATTAGCTTAGTTATTAAAAATTATTTATTGAAAATTAGCTACCAGTTATATACTCGAGAATAAAGCCATACTGATATGGTTTGTTACCATCGATTGTATATTTATCCAATGTTCGTGCCCCCCAGCTATCGTTGCCACCAACACCGTGAATATTTAAATCAATATTCAGGTTGATAAAATCCCTTTGCTGTATTTCATACGGATATCCCGCCTTTTCCAGATCGTCTTCGGTATATGGCCAGGCACGGAAACAGAGTGGTTGTAACCCTGTTACTTTAACACTACCTGTTTTTTGACCAGAAAATTTAAACCACCGTACATCGCAACGGTTGGCATTATCCTGTGGAGCTACATAATTGCTTATAAAATTTTTCAGTTTCAATTCATATAAACCAACCAGGCAGCCGGTTTTACGGTCGGGATAATTCTCGAAAGGCCCCCGCCCATACCAATCAACCGTATTTAATTCTGATGGTAGCCTCATACGCATACCAAACTTGGGTATCAGTGGAATGTCATCAGATTCTGGAATATACGATGCTTCAACCTGCAATTTGCCTATCCCGTTCACGGTATAGCTTAATTTATAGGAAGCGCCAATCGATGGAAGGTTCATGTCGAATGATATAATTGTCAATCCCGGCAATTTTTGAATCTGAATATTTTCCACCTGCCTGGTAGCTGCTGCATTTTTCCACTTTCCAAGCCGTTGTTCATAGCCATTACGTTTTTGGTTATCGTTCGCTGGTTTCCAGAAATAAGGTTCAAGGCTTCCCATGAGCAACTCTTTATCGTTTGCCTTCCAGCTGGTTAACGCCCCATTCTTTTTATCAAAATTAAATTTCAGGCTGTCTGTCTGAACCAAAATGTCTGAACCGGTTTCATTCACAACAGCAATATTTTCCACCGTCTCAATTTTCTGAGGTTTCTCGGTTTTGAGTACAAACTGCTCGCGTGCTACGGTAAAACCGGTTTCAGCCCACAAAGCAGATTTTCTTAAGCGGGCATAAACATTCAGAAAAACTTCACCGCTCCAATTGTCATATGCTTTGGGCATATCAATTGAAACCTCATACGATTGCCCGGGGGAAACCGGCGGACATTTTAATAATCCGGTTGCAGTTTCTTTCCCGTTCACCAAAAACGCGTATACCAAATCGAACTTACCGGTAGACGTAAAATCATACCGGTTGGTTACTTTTAATTTTAGCAGGGCTGTATTCTCCAAGGTAAAATCAATGTACTGATATACTTTCTGAACCTGGTAGTAATGCGGATGCGGAACCCTGCCGGGCCCTATTAGCCCGTTAATACAGAAAGCCCCATCATTGGGCTGATCGCCAAAGTCGCCACCATACGCCCAAAATTCATCATCATTAAGGCTTAAATCGGCTGGCTGCTTGCCGAAGCGAACCGGAGAACCATCTGTTTTTTTTGCAATCCCCTGGTCTACCCAGTCCCATATTGCAGCACCGGTAAGGCTTGAATCGGCATATATCACATCCCAATATTCCTGAAGGTTCCCGCCTGAATTGCCCATTACATGAAGATATTCACGCATAAAAACAGGTTTGTCTGTTATCCTTTCGCCCAATTTCTTTAAATCGGCAGGATGAAGGTAGCCTTCGTCGTAAACAGCAGAAATATCGCGGTAGCTGTCGGAATAAACCAAACGGCTTCCGTCTATTTTTTTTATAGTATCCGCCATCGCTTCAAGGCATTGCCCGCGGCCGCCTTCATTTCCCAACGACCAGAAGATAACACAGGGATGATTTTTGTCGCGTTGTACCAACGAAACAGCCCTTTCGACATGGGACTTCGTCCACATCGGGTTGTCTCCAATCACTTTATTCCCTATTCCGAAACCGTGCGATTCCTGGTTCGCCTCGTCCATTACATAAAAGCCGTATTGATCGCAAAGTTCATAAAATAAGGGATCGTCGGGATAATGGCAGGTCCTGATCATATTGATATTGGCCTGTTTCATCAGCTCCAGATCACGGATCATGGTATTCCTGCTCAGATATTTCCCGGTACGGGGATGGTGCTCGTGTCGGTTCACTCCTTTAAGTTTCACAGCTTTGCCATTGACGTAAAACACATCTCCCCGGACTTCTATTTTACGGACGCCAAAATAACATTCGGCTTTGTCTACGATCTCATTCTTTTTATTTTTGAGCTTTATAGTAAGATGATATAAATCGGGCGTTTCGGCTGACCAAAGCCGTGGCTGTTTTAGCAATGCGTTCAGTTCGAGCGACACTTGTTTTGACTTTTGGACTACGGGAACTTTTCCGGCAAATGAGAAATCAATCCAATCGCCTTGTGCAGAAAAACCTGTAAGCTCAGCATCTGCATACAAGTCTGAAACAGCATGTTCCGAGCGGTTATCAATATTCAGGTCGACAGAAACATTTGCGTTTTCAAAAGAATTGCCAGGCTCAGCTTTCACAAAAAAATCGCTGATAAAGGTTTTAGGACGGGCAATTAAATCAACATCCCTGAAAATACCGCTTAACCGCCACATGTCCTGATCTTCCAGATAGCTGCCATCGCAATATTTATAAACTTCCACAGCCAGTTGGTTTTCGCCATTTCGGATGTAAGCTGTAATGTCAAATTCAGCCGGTGACATGGAATTTTCGCTATACCCCACTTTTTCACCGTTCACCCATACATAAAATGCCGATTGCACTCCGCCAAAATTCAGGAATATCTGTTTGTTTTCCCAGTTTTTGGAAATGGTAAATCTTGATTTATAACTGCCAACAGGATTTCGTTCAAGATAACTGGTAAAATATTTTTCCGGATTGCTGGTAACTTTGGGCGGGTCAGCCTTAAAGGGG
The DNA here is from genome assembly GCA_016931385.1 of Prolixibacteraceae bacterium. Classification (GTDB taxonomy): domain Bacteria; phylum Bacteroidota; class Bacteroidia; order Bacteroidales; family Prolixibacteraceae; genus DAIMEA01. Next base: position 21,807 of record JAFGEV010000019.1, on the reverse strand, counting down.
TAAGCAATATTTATATAGATGGGTGTACCATATCCCTGGAGTTCCCAGTTTCCGGGAACCAAAATATCGTCCCATTTATCAACCGAATAATCCGCTTTATAAAAATCTTCAGGTCGTGATTGCGGATCGGGAGACCAGTGAAACTTCCAGATACCGTTAAGCGACCTGACCGCCGGATTATTTGCCTTTTCGGATGCCAAAAAGCTATACGCATGCGGCTTTTCTTTATGGATGCCATTAATCCCGGGGTTTTCCCATTCGTTGAGCGTTTGTGCTTCAAGTAGCGGGGAAGCAACTGCAAAAAAAGCAAATATGAATAGAATTTTTTTCATCATGTTTATTGTCTGTTTCATTAAATTCATACCAATGGTCGGAAATATCGTTTATCAATGTGGTGTTCAATCACTATTTTGTCTGGCCAAAATTTCTTTTAAATCGAATTCATTCTTCGAATATGAGCCGTTGTTCCGCTCCTCCTGTCCCGGCGCAGGGTTGTTGCCAGGCAAATTTACGCGTGAGCCCGAATGGGTAATTGTCGTATCCATGGAAATGCCTGGATAAATAAGCAGGGAAAATCGGGACGGGCGCTGGTCGAATCTTCGGGCTCATACACTTTTTCATTGAAATGGGTTGAAAGGGTTGATGCCACATGTCACAACAAATTTTTTAAATGCTAACATTTTTATTTTGTTTTATAATATTCATTCATAATATACCATGCCTTTTTCTTTTGTCCTTTTTCGGATATCAATCCTTTACGGTTGTAGCCGTTTTGATACAGCTGGTTCATCCTTCCCAACGAACGGTAGTCGAACAACAACCAGGGACAAACGCCACACAGATTGGGAATGGTATTGAACATTTCTATCTGATCCTTATAAATATTCGCCTGATATTCTTCTGTCCAATAAGCCGCCTCGTCAGTTGGGCCATCGCTACCATATAATGCCTCGCCGCCAAATTCAGAAATAAAAACAGGTTTGTCGGGGAAGGCTATATTCCATTTGGTTTCCGATGGCTTACCTTGCCAGGGAATGTACCACCCGATATATTCATTAAGGGCAATCAGATCAGAATAGTTATAAAGCGGATCCCACACGTTAAATGTATTGTTGTCGTAACCCTGGGTATTTATCACGTGTACTGTCAAGCGGGTAGAATCCAATGCCCTGCATTTTTGGGTCAATTCAATCAGTGCTTCGTTGCGGTTGGGCGTTCCCGGATAGGTTTCGTTGGAAAGGCTCCAGATAACTACCCCACAGCGATTTTTATCCCTGTTGACCATTTCTCGCATCATGGTTTCCAACTTTTGAGGAAGAAGGCTGTCTGAAAATTGAATGTGTTGATATACCGGAATCTCATCCCATACCATCAGTCCCATTTCCTCAGCTTCACTCACCATGTTTTCAGCGTGCGGATAATGGGCCAGGCGAACCAGGTTACATCCCAATTCTTTCGCGGCATTCAGCAATATTTTGGCATCATCAATGGAGGATGCTCTTGCGCCTTTATAAGGGTTCTCTTCGTGAATGTTCACTGCTTTTATGAATATGGGGTTCCCATTCAGTAAAACCTGATTTCCTACAACTTCAATGCTGCGGAACCCAATGTTATCTGCTACGGTATCGGTTTCACTTTCTATGATTACCTTATAACGTTTCGGATTTTCGGGCGACCACAATTGCAAACCCGAAGAAAATTCAACTTTTGCCAGGCCCTTTTCATCCGACCAGGTTTGGTAATCGACATGGAGTTCGGGTATTTTTACCTGAATGTTCTGCTTTGCATTGTCTCCATTCAACTGTATCCATCCGAGTACAGTATCCAGGCTTCCCTTTTTCAATTGAAGAAAGTAATCTTCAATATAGGTGTTAAGGGTTTCAATCAAGTCAACATCGCGTGTAATACCGCCGTAATTGAACCAGTCGTATCCGTAGCCGGGCAAACCATTTCCTTTACGGTTGTTATTGGCCTTGACGATAACTGTATTTTCACCCTCCTTCACTTTATTGGTAATTTCGAACTGAAAGGGTGTATAACCACCTTCGTGGCTACCAATTTTTTCGCCGTTTAAATAGACATCAGCCAAATAATTCACCGCTCCAAAATGCAGAAACAATCGCCTGTCGGATTTCAGGTTATAATTGAACTGCTTTTTGTACCAGACAGTCCCCTCCGTATAAGTCAGTTCGCATCGTTGGGAATTAAAGTCTCCCGGTACTTTTAGCATCGGCCCACCGTCAAAGGAATATTCAATAAAATCGGTCTTCTTTTGTGGCTTTTTTTCCTGCCAAACTTGCCTGTAATCACCGGCACCAGCTGGATCAATGATTACCTGCCAGTCACCATTTAAACTTTTTGCATTCCTTGCCTGTGCATTAATCATAGCAGTTTGGCCTAATGCATAATAGGTATTTAACACGATCAGAAACAATGTTATGTATCCCATTAAAAAGGTGTTTCTTTGCTTGTTCATAACAATGTATTTTGCGCGAATAGTGATGTTGCACAAAAGAGTACAATACCCAGGGATACTTTAATTTTAAGTATAAATTTCTTCATAAGGAATATAGGTTTTCAAATTAGTTAATATACAGATCCAATGGCCAGGAAATAGTCTCTGACCTATTGACCCATTTTGATTATCAAACTATCTCACCTAATTTTCTGTAAATATATTAGATTTTGCAATTAAATAACAAAGCCAAAACTACGCTAGAGAAAGAATCCTGGCTGTCGAAAAATCTCAAAATTTGTCCAAATCCTATTATATTATAGAGAACCCAGATGTCAATAAACAATTTCCCAGGGAATACCTCGGTCGGTGTATTTGCCTTTTTTGCGGTTGTGTTCTGTAATTCTGCGTTCAATATTATTTGTGTGACCAACATAATAACGGTCGATTTTTGAACTATAAAGAATGTAAACCGTAAACATGATGTCTGTTTTTTTGGGAATAAAAAAGGGAGAAGCTAATTTATATCTTCTCCCTCGTGACTCAGCTGGGGCTCGAACCCAGGACCCCATCCTTAAAAGGGATGTGCTCTACCTGCTGAGCTACTGAGTCAAAAAAAAATTAATGACCGGGTAAATAATTGAACCTTTATCTTTATTCAATTAAGTACGATAATGTCATTTTTGTTTAAAAAGCCTGTAAATACTGATAATTTTTATGGTATTTTTTTTAAAGGCGCTGCAAAAATACAAGTAATTTTTTCTACTCCAAATTTATTTAAATCAAAATTACTTTTTTTTTGCTACTTCTGACAAAACAGCTTCAACCTTATAAAATTGTCAACCTACAATCGAAAACCTGTGAATACACGTGTGCCTGTAAGTTTCTCCCGGCTTAAGTTCTATACCCTGAAATTCAGGGTGATTAGGTGAATCAGGGAAATGCTGGGTTTCGAGACATAAAGCGCTCCTTTTCATGTAGGCATGGCCTGTTTTTCCGGTTTCCGTTCCATCCATCCAGTTCCCTGAATAAAACTGAACCCCAGGCTGGTCGGTTAGTATTTCCATTTTAATGCCGCTAAGCGGCGAATAAACAGAGGCTGCCAAACCAATTTCACCTGGTTTGATATTTAAAACAAAATTGTGATCATATCCCATACCTTGCTTCAGAGCTTTAAAATCATCTTCAATTCTTGACCCGATTACTTCTTCTTTCCTGAAATCGAGGGGGGTTCCTTCAACGGGAACAATTTCACCCGACGGGATTAAATTGTCATCGCTGGCCGTAAAAGCATCGGCATTCAGTTTTAACACGTGGTCGAGAATTGTATCGGTCCCATCGCCCGTAAGGTTAAAATACGAATGATGTGTAAGGTTGCAGATAGTCTCTTTATCGGTGGTTGCAAAATATTCAATGCTGAATTCATTGTTATTGGTAAGCTTATACACCATTTTCACCTGTAGGTTGCCAGGGTAACCTTCTTCCATATCTTTAGCTTGATATGTAAGTTCAAGTGTGCTTTTATCGGACTGTACGGCATCCCAGACCACTGCGTGAAAACCTTTTACACCTCCATGCAAATGATTGGGGCCATTGTTTAATGCAAGTTTATATTCGGTTGAATTCAAGGAGAACTTTCCTTTGGCAATGCGGTTTCCAACCCTTCCGATAGCTGCACCAAAATAAATTTCATTCGACTTTAAATAGTCGTTTATATGGTTGTAGCCAGTTACAATATCGATAAATTTTCCGTTCTTATCGGGAACATGCAACGATACAACCTTTGCCCCGTAGTTGGTAACATTCATTTCGAGGCCATTGTCATTTACAAGGTTAAATAGCGAAACGTTTTTGCCATCGATGGTTTTTTCAAAATTTTCTTTTTTGATGCCCGCCATATTTTTAAAAGACATGTTCGTGTGGGAGAATGATAGTAAGAAAAAATCAGTCACAATAATATTTGTTAATATGGTTAATGATAGAATTTAAAAGCCGATAAAAGTGAAATTAATATCTGATTCTACCAAAAAAAACTGACACTAATTTCGTGCATTTTTCATTTTTTATTTTCCTCGGGATATTGAATCCTCAGGTGATAAATGTTTCGTAGCTTTTCGAGGAAAACCGTTTTAATTTCCCTTATGTCTTTAAAAGTTATTGGTGCATCGTCGAGCTCATGGTTTTCAACCTTTGAATCGATAATCTGGTTAATAACTTTATTGAGGCTCTCCTCGCTTTTTTCAGGCAGGCTGCGGGTAGCCGCTTCAACGCCATCGGCGAGCATAACCACGGCCGTTTCTCTGGTAACCGGGTTTGGGCCCGGGTAGCTGTATTTATCAACAGGTATGTCCTCGGAGGGATTTTCCTCTTTCTGCTTTAAATAAAAATACTTTACAATGCCATTACCCTGATGGGTCTTTATAAAATCAATAATGGGTTCGGGAATGTTATGCTTTCGAGCTAAAGTAACCCCGTCTTTCACATGGCCAATGATTTTCTCGGCGCTCTTTAAATGAGTAAGTTTCTGATGTGGATTTTGACCGGAAACCTGATTTTCGACAAAAAACTGTGGATTTAAAATTTTCCCAACATCATGGTACAAAGCTCCTGTACGGACCAACATCGGGTTTCCATAGGTTTTTACAATAAATTCTTCGGCCAGGTTGGCAACCTGCATCGAATGCTGAAAAGTTCCTGGCGCTTCTTCAGCCAAACGCCTCAAAAGAGGATGATTCGTATCTGAAAGTTCCATTAATGTAACGTCAGATATGAAACCAAAGATTTTTTCATATATGTATATCAGCGGATAAGCAATAAGGATAAGCAAGCCATTACCTGCAAACCATTTAAATTCGCTCCAGTTAACCGACTCAAAGCTGCCTTCTTTTATCATTTCAAAAATGAAGTACAACACAATATAAGTAACAGTTATTAACAGTGAAGTAATTATCAGGTGCCCCCTGCGATGAAGCTTATTGAGGCTGACAACGGCAATTGTCCCCGCAAAAAGTTGAATAAAAATGTATTCGAAACTGTTTGGGGCCAGCGAACCAATCATTAAAACTGTTAACAAATGGATGAAAATTGCCATACGGGCACCAATAAAAGTCCTGATCAGAATTGGCAGGATACAAACCGGCAAGAGGTAAAAACTCAAATACTTGGTGTCGTATAATAAACGGGCCAGCATAAATGTAATCAGGATTGTTGAAAGGATGAGTGAGAAATTCCTTTTTTTCTCGAAAATTTTTCGGTTGAAATTAACGAGGTACAATACCAACAAGCCCATAATTGACAAAACAAGCAACATTTGACCGATAATTGAAAAAGAGAGCCAGCCGCCATACGAACGTTTTAATTCATAGGCCTGTTTTAACGACTCAAGTATGGTATAATTTTCACCACTAACAATTTCTCCCCTCGAAATAATCCTTACGCCGGCAGGCACAAGGCCCCGTGTAGTTGAAACCGGGGCAAGCAGTTCAGCTTTTGCACTTTCATTGGCACTTTTGTCGTAAGTCAAATTGGGTTCCAGATACTTGTTAAAGTCAAGTTTTTGCTGAAGCTCAAGAAAGTTTTCATCCGATAGCGATTTCCCCTTCACAAGGTTATTTACGATCAGGTAAGCGCTTTTCAACGATAGTATTGTTTCTTTAGGAACACTCCTGGCAATGTTGTCAGCAACAATATATAACGATTCTTTCCCGGTTAAAGGCTCATACATGTCGACTGAATTTTCGAGTATCCCCCTTTCATAAAGGCCTGAATACAAAGCAGTGAGATATGATTTTATCGAATCGATTTTTGATGAATCGACAGACGGTTCAATCACACTGAATGCATTTTCAACATCGGTTTCAAGATTGTTGAGCTGACTGCTTTCAATGTTGCGGTTGATCACAAAAAAAGGGATAAAACCTTTAAGTATACTATCCTTTTCAGCCTGAATGGCAACACTTGATTTCAATATTGGAAAATCGAACGGAGCTATAAGGTCTTCATGTTTCCAGGGATTGCCCTTTTGGAATTCGTATTTGAACTTCCCCTGTTTTGGGTATAATACATAAATCAGCGCAATGGTAACGATGAAAAAAAGAATGTAATACGATTTCTTCAATATTTCCATCAATTTAGTGTGCTTTACAGGCATAATCTGATTTTTCCGTTACTCAAACAAATATAGAAAAGAAAATATTTACAACGATAGTTCTTCACAACCATATTATTGTATATTTGAAAAGTTAACCGAAAACTTTGTTTTAAATTCATGTACGGAATTTCTGATTTAAGTTCTATCCCGGTCAGGACCGAGCCGACTGAAAAAAGCGAAATGTGCACTCAAATCCTACTTGGTGAACATTTTAAGGTTGTCGAGCAAAACGAAAAATGGTGCAGGGTCAAACTGGCCTACGATGGCTACGAAGGATGGATTGACAGTAAAATGGTTACTGAAATCGAAGAACAGGAATACAAATACCTTACCAAGTACCAGCAACCTGTTTCTTCCGACATTTTCAACATTGTACAACAAGTTAACCATTACCGGAATTTTTTGATCGTTTCGGGCAGCACACTACCCTATTACAACCCACGCGTTTCGACCTTCAGAATAGCTAAAACCGAATTCCACCTTGAAGGCAATTCGGTTCATAAATTTACGGTTAAAGAGGCAAGGTCTCGCATTATCAACGCTGCACTGATGTATTTTAACGCGCCCTACCTTTGGGGCGGAAGAACGCCACTGGGTATCGATTGCTCAGGTCTGGCACAGATTACCTACAAAATTGCCGGTATAAAATTGCCCCGTGACGCATCTCAACAAGCCCTGGCAGGTGAACACTTTTCGTTTGTTGAAGAAGCCCTGCCCGGCGACCTGGCCTTTTTTGACAATGATCAGGGTGAAATAATCCATGTAGGTATAATATGGGAAAAAAATAAAATCATCCATTCATCGGGCAAAGTGCGCATCGATAATATTGACCATGCAGGTATATATAATATCGACACTAAACGTTATACCCATCAACTCAGATTAATGAAAAGAGTAGTTACAGAATAACCCTTACCATGACTTTCTGCTATAAATACCCAAGGCCAGCCCTGACAACCGATGCAATAATTATTGCCAACGAAAAAGGTAAAAAATACATTTTGCTTATTGAACGGGGGATTGAACCCTTCATGGGAATGTGGGCATTGCCTGGGGGGTTTATCGAAATGGACGAAGAACTTGACGAAGCCTGTGCCCGTGAATTAAAAGAAGAAACAGGAATTGAAGGATTGCATCTTGAGCTGTTCACGTGCGTGGGCACAATTGGGCGGGATCCACGGGGCCGGACAATATCAGTAATTTTTTCGGCAACTATACCTGAAAGAATACCTGTTGCCAGTGGCGACGACGCTGCCCGTGCCAAATGGTTTTTGGTCGAAAACCTGCCTGAGCTGGCTTTCGACCATTCCTTGATTATCCGAAATTATTTTCAAAAAGATTAAACGCAAATGAATATTTCCACCTTAAGCGAACGGGGCATTAGGGTTATAAATTCCATTTTTCTCAGTGAGCGATAGGGAATACAGCTCTGTTCCGCCAGCCGGCAGATTAAAAGCGCCATTCAACACCAAGCTTTACACCTACACGATAAAGGTCGTATTTGTAATCGTCTTCATATTCCGACAATTTATACAGAGGATCGAAAAAGTAAGTATATTCAGGTGAAAGGGTAATGCTGATTTTATCAGAAGCTTTGTATTTAAACAGCAAACCTCCTGTTAACCCGGCCTGACCTTCGTTATATTCATCAGCCACATAATCTCCTTCCATTTCCTCACCACTTGCGGTATAGGAAACTTCGTATTTGCCCAAAAGGAATTCGAACTTAAACCCAGCTGTAGCATAGGCTTCGAAATTCCCGATTTTCAGAAACCTCAGGTCAACTTTCGGGCTAATGTCAAGGTTATTTAGCGAGACCTTCGAAAGGTCAATCCTGTCGGGATTTGTACTTTCGATATTCCAGTGGCGGGTAAAACCCAGGTTCGCGTAATGTATCTCGGCCTTAACACGCAGCCAGTCGTTAATTCCCAATATTGCATCAACGCCAAAGTTATAATCAGGGAAACCATCGACATTGGTTTTGGGCATCTTGTAAAACTGGTTATACGATTTGTCATATCCTGCCGATATCCCTAGCGAAAAATCAACCTGTGAGAACCCTTCAAACGCAAAAAACAGCAAAGCAATCGCAACGATAAACTTGTAGGAGTAACGTACAAAAATGCTTTTTTTACCATGTGAATTTTGAATATCCATAACTTTTGAATTTTATTTCGTAATCAAATGATGTTAAAATATATTTAAATTTATTTATTCACTAATTAAGTTTTCTCGGAATAAACCAAAAATCCTGAAACGAAAAGGCAACAGTCATTTTCATGTACCTCTCTCTGATCAGGCCGCTGTTCAGAGTACCCCGCTGCCCGGCTTCAAGTGTTAAATTCATCATCGATGCCGATCGCAACACCGGTAAACCTACCCCAATCGACAGCCTGATATCATCAATATTATAACCTTTCGACTGAATGTAACCCGAGTCGTAATGCAAGCCAAAACGATAGGCACAACGTTTAAAATAATTCAGGTCGTCCTGCGGGAGCACTTCAAATCCGAGCGAATAGACCGATTGGTTTTTATATGTATTTTCCGAATTGACCGCATCCCAAAACGACATTTCGTAATCGGCAGTTAGCAAATACTTTCCTTTAAGGGTTAAGCCCAAACCGGCACCATACGATAAAGGCACATAAATCGACCGGGCCCTTTCCTTTTTAAAATATATGGTATCGAGTATGGCAGTTCCATATTGCTGTTGAATAAGTACTTTGCTTTCGCCCCATAACTTATGACCGGGCGTGAAATACCCCCCGATGATAAGGTTTGTGCCTTTATCCCCAATTGGGGTGTAATATTGAAAGGCAGCCTTTACAGAAACACCATTATAGTTTGAGCTGGAATTATAATAAGTTGGATTTTCGGTTTGTACCTGTGCCCATGTTTTACGGTTTTCAATAACAGGGCCGTAATAATATGCAAACTCTGTACCCAGCGAAAACTTGTCGGACACTTTAAAACCCAGCGAATAAAATATTTTATTAATACCCCCTGTGCCTACCCAGTCGGTCAGCACAAAGCTGTCTTCCCCTTCGAGCGATTTCAATGTACGCAACCTATACCCGATATTTGAATAGGGCATAACACCCAGGCTCGACATTACCCGGTTACTGTAACGGTGTGCCAAAACAAGATGGGTAAAATTTCCGTCCCAGTAATTTTCGTCATAGTCGAAAGTTGATGAAGTCGTATTCAAAAGGTTTACACCGGTTTCGAATAAAAAGTTCATTGAATCGACTGTGGTAAGCGAAGCCGGATTTTTCAGGTTAATGTGGTAGGGATCCCTTAAAGCAATGCCGGTGCCCCCCAGGGCAAGGTTACGCCCATAACCAATACTGGCCAAATCGCCAACACCAAATTTTGAGTACGGCGATGATGTATTGTTTTGTCCAATTACTGATAACGGAAATATTAACAAAACAGTAATAAATGCGAATATGCTAATTGTAAATCTGTCCATCAATTTTTTGTCAATTTTGGTAATTGGTCAGGTATAATTTCAGCCTCATTTCATGCTCAGGATGTTCCTGGTTACCAATTATCAGTTGATCGATATTGTACCCCATTTTACTGATTGGATAAACCATTTCGAGGCTATACAAGGGATCGCCCTTCGCCATATATTCATCCCTGAAAAAATGGGTAATATCGAAACTATAAGTGGTCCTATCTTTAAACTCGTTGTTAAAATTCAACACCGCTGTTGCAGGGCTTGTTTCCTCAATGGTGTAAAGTTGCCCGTACGAACGGTTCTTGGAATCAACCAGGTACATTTCAAATCCTGTTGGCAAATCCGACTCTTCCTCGTATGTTCCTTTCAGGGGTTCGAAATATAAAACAGCCTGAATTATCGAACCTGTTCCCAAACTATAGAGCTCGTCGATGCCTGGTATTTCAATACGTGTTTTCAACCCAACACCCCCCTGTATCATCGTAACATTATCGGTTAAGGAACTGGGCAATTTCATTTCGCCCGCCTGAATGTCCCTGAATTTTGAATTGCTGTAATCGTTTACAATGTATGTTGACAAATAGGTATTTGCATATAAACTTCCTATTGCAAAATCCCTGCCTGAATAATTCTCAAAATCCTCAAGAAGGTAATCGAAATACAATTCATCATTTGGAGAGTAATCATGGTAGAACACCCTGATTTTTGGGGTATAAATTGAATCGGCAACCGCGTTAAACCCGGTAATAAACGAATTATTATTATTTGCAGGTTTAATCACAAAGCCTTTGAAAATATGGATGAAGTTATCTTTTTCTTCGAGAAGGGTGTCCTCGTTAAACACCATATCATAGAATAACCTTCCGTAATCGTCCGATAATCTGATTTGAATTGAGTCAACTGCATTATTATCATCAAGATCATCTTTTTCTTCAAGGCTCACTTCAAACCTGGCAATAGGGTTTGGTTCATGCGCGAATTGTTTTACATTGAATATATATCCTGTTTCCTCCTCAACCGTAATGTCTTCGGTTAACTCATGAATCGCGAGTTCGCATGTTTTGGTTGTATCGCCAAAATTATAACCGTTTGGATATAATATTAAGCAAGCTGAATCGAATACTGCCGTTTCGTGTAAGGAAAAATATTTAATGGGATCGAGCCTGAAGTATGACTCGCAATATGTTACAACACCCAGGGCATTCTCAAACCTGCCGGCAATAAGCTTTTTTCCCCGCGAAGTAACAACCGAATCGCTGAGGGTTGTATAAGTATTTACTGTCAGTGTATCTATCATGATTACCCTGGTTGGGTCGTTAATAAAATCGGCTCCCAGGTTGTAACGATAGCTACTCTCGTCGAACTCGCACGAAACGAAAACGAGGGCTGATAAATAAAAAACTATATGGTGTAGTTTCATGTAAATATTTTGTTTTTCAAATGCAAAAGCAACAGGTAAAACCCGCTTATTTTTTTAAAAAATGTCTTTCGCGGCATTGCATTTCCTTTTTTGCTCCGGCAAAAATAATATTTTATGGCATTCAGATTAAGTTTTCTTTAATACATGCAATCCATACAGCCGACAAATGTAAAAATAAAATGGTTCGGGATTCCCTTAAAAGTTTTAAAAAGTGTTGATTTAACAAGCATTAACATAATATGATAAAAAAGATTAATGCCTTAGTCTCATGTTATGAAAATTTCTATATTTGTCCACCAAATTAATTGATTGCTCAGTAATCAGACAATTTTAATATTTAAAAAGTATTCTAAATAAAATTCTATAAAAAATGAAATTCAGGAGTTTAATTATTCTCTCGTTAATACTGACAGTTTTCATAAGTTCATGTGAAGACGAAACAACTGTTTTAGGGAACTGGGTCTCTAAAGGATATTTTGAAGGTTATGCCCGTTCGAACGGCTCAAGTTTTTCAATAAATAATGAAGGTTATTGGGGCATGGGCAAAGACGACGATTATTACCTCACTGATTTTTGGAAATACGATCCAACACAGGGCGAATTTGGCACCTGGATACTTGCCGATTCATTCCCGGGCACACCTCGTGCTTACAATGTTAGTGTTTCGAATGGAGAAAAAGGATACGTTGGCTTAGGTTACGATGGCGACAACGATCTGGCCGATTTCTGGGAATACGACCCCGTATCTGACTCATGGAACCGCATTGCAGATTTCCCTGGCGGCGCACGCCGATACGCTGCTGCTTTCGCTATTGGAAAAGACATCTACGTTGGCACAGGTACCATGGATAAGGATAAAAAGTATATGAACGATTTTTACAAATACTCAAATGGTAAATGGGATAAAATAAGCGCCCTGCCTGGTGAAAAAAGACAGAACGCCAATGCAGTGTCATATAATGGTAAAGGATATATTATTGGAGGATACCATAGCGGTGTATTAAACGATTTCTGGGAATATGATCCAACAACCGACGTTTGGGCAAAGCTTGAAGATGTTGATGAAGAAGATATAGGCAGTTCTTCTATTCTTCGCTATGATGCATCAACCTTTGTTTCGGAAGGAAATATATATTTGGCAGGAGGTATCTCGCAAGGCGCAACACTGGCCTCGGTTTATGAATGGAGCCCGATTGACTCAATCTGGAACGAGAAAGCAAGTATCGAAACCAGCATAACGCGTCAGGGCGCCGGGTCATTTGTAATAAATGGTTACGGCTATATCGTTGGCGGACGTAACGGATCGCGTTACCTCGACGATTTTTACATGTTTGAGCCTTCGGTCGAAAAAGATTCTAAAGATTAACCTGTTCAGGATTTTATTGACTCTATACTTTTTAACACAACTATTGTTTTAACAATTAAATATAAAAGGAGGCCGTCTCAAAAGTCAGTCTCCTTTTTTGTATAATTATAGATTGTAAGTTATAAATTATATCAGGCTGAAAGCCAAAATTATTTCAAATTTATTTTAAGACCTCCTTTATAAAAATCAACTTTGGTGATCGCAATTATTAATGGTCACTTAATGAAAATTGCCTGCTTCTTCAATATTTCTTCTGCACCAGGGCCGGTATTGAAAAGCAGGTCGATTATGCTCAGGTTTGGGACAAAACCAAACCTTTCGGAAAATGTTTGTGAATACTCTACCGGGCTATAATCAAGACCATAATTCCGATAAGCAGTTTTCGGGGTTAATATTTTTCGAAAATCAGATACATCGGAATATTCTTTTACAAAAGATGATGAAAGCGCGTAATTGCATTCTATGCCCAGTTCATCAATCATTAACAACATTAGTTCGGTATTGAAATCAATAAGAAACTTCCATTTATTTTTGTAAAATTCATGAAGCTGGTCGCAATAATATTGAAAAAAAGGCGATGAATTGTAGGCCGAAAATATCGAACGCCAATGGTTAGCCTGCCACCGGGTAGAATAATCGATCTTTACATCCTTTACCATTTGCTTTTGCCCGCTTGTTTTTACAACCGGCACAACCAGGTTTTGAGGGCCGTTGGCTGCCAGTATTGTGCAGCGGTTCCGGTAGGTTTGCTTAATATAGCTGTCGTATTGTTCGATTAAAACATTACGGGCATTGTGCATTGCCGAATAATAAATTACCGGCCCAAGGTATGCAGTTGACAAGATTACGGTTTCCATAAAAAATTCCAAATACCAAAATCCAAATTCCAAATACCAAAATCCAAATACCAAATGCCAAAATCAAAATACCAAATGCCAAAATCAAAATACCAAATGCCAAAATCAAAATACCAAATGCCAAATTTCAATCCTAAAAGTTATAAGGACATTTAACAAAACCAGAACCTAGTGACCAACCAGTTAGCAGCGCCCAGTACCCAGTACCCAGTAACCAGTACCCAGCACCCAGAACCCAGAACCCAGCAACCAGAACCCAGCAACCAGTGACCAGCGCCTAATGTATAGTTTTCAGCAAACGTTTAAACCTGATCTTTTTAGGAAATTTCTTATCCTTATCGAGTGACATCCAAATGATCGAAGCCTTTCCCACAACATGGTCGATGGGTACAAAGCCCCAGTAACGCGAGTCGGCCGACTTGTGCCGGTTATCACCCATCATCCAGTAATAATCGAGGTTAAAGGTATATGATGTTGCAGCTTCGCCATTAATAAAAATTGTACTGTCCTTCACCACAAGTTCGTTGTTTTCATATACATCGATAATCCTTTCGTACAACGGAAGGTTTTCAACAGTAAGTTCCACTGTATCGCCTTCTTTCGGAACATATAAAGGCCCGAAATTATCGACATTCCAGGGATAATTGGATGAATGCGGGAATATGGCAGGATCGTAATTCCCCTCAGGCATAATAAAACGGGTAACCGAAGTTACGTTTTTCAAACCTTCGAATTTTTCTTTTTGTTCAAGCGTTAGCGGAAAAAGGAACCGCCCGCCCGAAAACATCTCCCGGTCGTCGTTTGAGATACCTAAGCGGTCTAATACCCTTGAATTAAACAACGAACCATCGGTGGTAATGATATAATTGTATTGCCTTCCTTTGTGGAAAACCTGAGGTTTGCCGTTGACAAATACTTCGCCATCGATAATCTTTATTGTATCGCCGGGTATTCCTATACAGCGTTTGATATAATTTTCCTTTTTATCAACCGGCCGTGAAACAATTCTTCCAAACGAACGCTCATCGGCATTTACCCTTTCACGCCCGTACATGCGGCACAATTCGTAATAATTCTGGCTTGGGAAGTTCAGGGCAACCGTGTCGCCCTCGGGAAAATTGAAAACAACAACATCATTATTTTCAATTTCAGAAAAACCCTTAAGCCGCTTATATGGTTTTTTTATCCACTCAACATACGAATTTACTTTATAATTAGTAAGCGGCATCGACTGGTGCACGAAAGGAAACGATAGCGGTGTGTTTGGCATTTTAGGGCCGTATGCTACCTTGCTTACAAAAAGGTAGTCGCCAACCAGCATCGATTTTTCCATTGACGATGTAGGTATAACATAGGCCTCAAAGAAAAACAACCGGATAAACGAAGCAGCAATTACAGCAAAAATAATTGCATCGACCCATTCAACTACTTTGGTTTGTTTTCCCCCGGGAGGATTTTTTTTCTTCCAGAAGGCCCAATGAACTTTCTTTGTGATATAAATATCAAAAATCACCGGCAAACCAAAAAGGAACCAGTAATTGTTTAACCATATTACCCACAGGACGTAAAGCAATCCCCAAAAGGAAAACTTTACCCACTTGTTAATTTTTATTTTCATCGAATATTAAATATTATTTTCCCGGGCACAGGGGCTGCCCGAAATTGTTGTTATTCAAATTTCATTAAATCCTTCATCGAAAAAATACCTTTCTTCCCGAGAACAAATTCAGCAGCAAGAACAGCCCCAAAAGCAAAACCTTCGCGGCTTTTAGCGCTATGCGTAATTTCAATAAAATCGACAGGCGAATCATACTTAATTGCATGGATACCTGGCACGTCGCCTTCACGGACCGATTCAATTTCAAGCTCATTGTTTTTAACAGGCGGTTCCATACTCCACTTAACCAACCTTTGATTGTTCTGTATTAAACCTTCGGCCAATGAAATTGCCGTACCGCTTGGGGCGTCGAGTTTACGTGTATGGTGTACTTCGGTAAGTTTTGGCTTATATTGTTCAAAAGGCCCTAAAAGTTTTGAGAGGTATTTATTAAGCTCGAAGAAGATGTTTACCCCAAGGCTGAAATTTGAGGCATAAAAAAAAGCAGTATCGTTTTCTCTGCATTTTTCAACTACCTCATCCCATTTATCCAGCCAACCGGTTGTGCCGCTTACCACAGGAATTTTGCTGTCAAAACATATTGAAAAACTTGTCACTGCCGACTCGGGCACAGTAAATACAATGGCAACATCGGCCTTTGTTAAGTTTTCAACAATAAATTCATCTAAATTATGGATGTCAATCGTCAGTACGATTTGATGTCCGCGCGAAAGGGCAATTCTTTCAATTTCCTTCCCCATTCTTCCGTATCCAATAATGGCAATTTTCATCTGATTGTATTTTTGGGCTACAAAGTAACCTATCCTTTATGCCAGTGTTTATTTCAACTGCTTTCTTTCATCAAACCTACAAAGATAAAAGAATCATTGTAGTTTTCATCCTATGGTTTTTTAATCAACCTAAACAACTGTTTAGATTTTATGCAATTGGTTTCAACAAATAACGTATCATTACGGGGCAAATGTTAAAAAAAACAAAAACAGATAAACCTTTACAGTTTTTTTTATACTGAAATAAGCATATGCGGTGTATTTTGGTAAAAAATTGTAACTTTTCAACTTTAAAATTTTTCAATGAGAAAGGATAAAGAAAATACAGTAAAAGAAAATATACATTCGATCGAGGAAGAAAACAAGCTTTTGATAATCGAAAACGACAGGTTAAGAAAAAGCATTTCCGAAAATATTTTTTCTAAAGCCAAAGCTATTTCAAGCGTTGGATACTGGACTTTTTCGAATGCCGACAAATCAATAGCCTTATCAGAAGAAATTTACAATTTATTTGAAATCCCTGCATCAACCGACCTGTCGGATTACCATGCCATATTAAACCTGTTACACCCTGCCGACCAAAAAACATTTATTCCGGAGCTGAAAAAAAAACTGGCCAAAGAAGATGTTTTAAAATTGGATGCCCGAATTATCGTTCCCGATGGAAGTATTAAATATGTATCGATAAAAGTACTTGTCGAAAGAGATAATAAACAACAGCTTAAAGGACTGACCGGCACAGTGACTGATATTACTGAAGCCCATTTCAAAGCAGAAAAATCGAAAAACAACGAAGAGCTGTTTCGAAATCTTTTCGACAACTTAACCGATATCTTTTTCATTTTAGAAGGGATCAGGGACAATGAGGGAAACATTACCGATTATGTTTTTTTAGATGTAAACCCGGTTTTCGAAATGAAATTCAGCCTTAAAAAAGAAGAAATAACAGGCAAAAATTTTTCTATACTTACATCGGTTTTTCAACAGCTTCACCCCTTGTTCAAACTCACTGCACTTACAAACCAAGCTCAACAAGACCGATTATTCATTCAAATGCTTGACAGCTTTTTCGATGTGCTCATCTACTCCCCGTCTGAGAACCTCATTGCAACCATTTGGCGCGATGTTTCACTCATTGTTGAAGCCGACAGCGCCCTTAGGGAGAGTGAAGAAAAATACAGGCAGATCTTTTCGATTGGGAGCGATGCCCTTTTTCTTGTTGATTACTTCTCGGGAAAAATAATCGATGTTAACCCAACAGCTGCCAAAATGTTTGGTTACAAAAAAGACCATTTGCTGAAAATACCCTTTAAAGAATTATCGGCTTCGACAGAAAACTTTGAGAAACAAATTATTGAACAAAAAATGAATCTCATAAATGAGGTTTTTAAAAAAAGCGATGGTACCAACTTTCCTGTCGAGGCATCGCTATCGTATTTTAACTGGAACGGGCGAAAAGTGTTGGTTGCATCCTTTCGCGATATTTCAGAGAGGTTAAACGCCCAGGAAGAACTGATCAAAAGCGAACAAAAATTCAAACAATTGTTCGATTACTCAAACGATGCAGTTTTAATTATAAAAAATTACCGCATAATCGATTTTAATCAAAAATCTGTCACACTGTTCAAGCTCAAAAGCGACCAGTTAATTAACAAAACACTTTGGAATTTATCACCCTCGAAACAATCGGGCGGCGAAGATTCAAGGACCAAAGCAGTTGAATTCATTCAAAACTCACTTTTAGGTATTCCGCTTCAGTTTGAATGGGTGTTTGAAAGGCCTGACCGCACCAGCTTTTTTGCCGACATCAAACTCTCACCTATCGTATATGGAAATGAAAACGTAATACAGGCAATTGTCCGCGACATCAGCCCGCAAAAAGAAACACAAATTGAATTAACAGCACACATTGAGCGATGGAAAACTGCACTCGAGGCAGGCTCAATTGGTGTATGGGATTGGGATATTATCACTAACGAGATTTATTTTTCACCGGTTTGGAAAAAGATCATAGGTTATGAAAATAACGAAATCCCAAACCAATTTAACGAGTTTGAAAAAAGGATACACCCCGATGATATTGCCCATGTTTACAACTCAATCGACAAGTATCTATTGTCGAAAATACCCAACTTCTCGATTGTTTTCAGGTTAAGGTGTAAAAATGGAACCTACAAATGGATTCACTCAGAGGGCAAAATATTTTCATATACATCTGAGGGCAAACCAAACAGGTTTATTGGCACACATGTTGACATAACAAAACAAAAAATTTACGAGGAGAACCTGATAAGCCATAAAGAAAACCTTAAGGATGCAGTTGATAATGCAAGTATAGGATACTGGGAGCTTAACCTTCACTCGATGGTAATGAATGGCCCCGAGGAAACCTTCGCGTTATTTGGTTTTAAAAACACACAACAAGTTTCGATCCGGCAAATCGAAAAGCTAATCAATCCCGAAGACCAGAAATTCTTTATTTCCCAGTTTATCAGTTCAGGTGTACCTTCTAAAATGGAACAAATTTTCAGGATTAACATGGAGGGAGAAACAAAATATTTTTTCTCAAAATCGCATCCAATATTTAATTCGAAAAACATATTGGTTGGTTATAAAGGTTTTTTCCAGGAAGTAACCCAATTCAAGAAGCAAGAACTTGAAGTAAAAGATGAGCAAAGGCTCCTGAAAACCATGTCGGAAAAACAAACCGACTCTGTTGTTATAAGTCTGAAAGAAGAAGTAATCTATTCTAACGAAAAATATGCGCAATTAACAGGCTATAGTGCAAAAGATATCATTACCAGGAAAATTTCACCCTTCATGGTCGCTGTCCCCGAGGACAGAATATTAATCAACCAGATGCACAGCAACATCAAAAAAAACCCATCGGGTATTGAAAAAGCCGATATCAGGCTTGAGACGAAAAACAACCGCATTAAATGGGTTGAATTGCGCGTTACAGGTTTTCCCCATAAAAATGAAAATGGCCTGATTTATTCAATGACCGATATCACCCAACGAAAATCAACTGAACTTAAACTTATTGAAAGTGAAAAGCTGCAGAATAAAATCATTGAAAATTCCCAGATTGGTTATGCACTGCTAAACAATACCGGCAAGCTAATTATCAATAATAAAATATTTAATGAGATCACCGATAACGACAACACCAATCAAGGGAACAGTATACTACCCGACACAATCAACAACACCGAGATATCGAACGAAATTTCGAAAGGGATAGAATTAATTACCTTTAAGATAAAACCTGTTTATACAAACGAATTTGTTCTTACATCGAAAAACAACATTTGGGTAAAACTCAGCCTTTCGCCCATTTACGATAAAAATAACGAAATACAATATTTCATTATTCAAATTGAAGATATTGACCAGCAAGTAAAACTCACCGGCCAGCTTGAAAAAAATATTGTCCAAAACAAATTGATGTTCGACAGCATAAAAGAAGGAATTGGATTGATAAATTCAAAGAATGAACTCTATTATGGCAATAATGCCTTGCTTAAATTACTGGACATAAATTTAAAACATAACGAACAAATTCACATAAATTCAATTCCTGCCTTAAGCCCCCTTACAAAGAAAATTAACGTACTAAAAACCGGCGAAACTTTTGAATCAGAACTTCGCTTGCCTGGTCACAGAATTGTTAATGCAAAACTCACTTCAGCAGATATTTCGGGATCGAAAGAATGTATCGTTTCGCTTTTTGATGTTACTGAATCGAAAAACGAATTTGAAACCATAAAAACAAAGTTCGAAAAATATCAAAGAATATTCGATCTTGCACCGCTTGGCATGGCCCTAATTGATAAAAACAGACAAATAACACTTGCAAATGAACAATATGCCAAATTATTCAACTACAAGCCAAATGATTTATTATTTATAAAAATTGATGAACTTGTCACAACCGAACATTTAAGCGAAATTATCACCAAATTATCACAGCTTTTTACAGGCTTAACCATTTCGGAGAACTTCACAAACCAAATGATGGGGATTGATGGTAAAAGGAAATGGGTAAATACAAACTTATCTGCGTTTAAAGACCCCTTTGGCGATATTGAATATGCCATTCAGATAGTTCATGACATAACCGACTACAAAACGAAAGAACATAGCATCTTAACAAACGAAAGGCTTCAAACCTTGAATCACATTGCAAACAGTTTTGCACATGAATTCAACAATATTTTAATGAGCATATACGGTACAAGCTACCTCATAAAAAACAATTTAACCGACCAGCGTTTCATCAAATATGCCGAGAATTTATTTCTATCGACCCAACGGGCAACTGATCTTACAAGAAGGCTTCTCTCATTTTCGGCCGATTCGAACAAAATCTCAGTGCTGGTTGATTTTAATGAGCTGATCGAATCGATAATCAGTGAATTTGAATTTCCATCGAATATTCACATAAATTACAAGCCCTCGACACAAAAAGAAAGAATCCCCGGTGATCCGGCCCAATTAAAACAGGCCATTCAAAATATTATTCAAAATGCAGTCGATGCCTTGCAAAAAGGCGGCACCATTACCATAGCATTCAATACTGTTTACTTTGAAACAACATTTTCGGTTAATAAAACCGAAAGTGCAAAGGGCAAGTTTTTGCGGTTAATTGTTTCCGACACCGGTGATGGTATCGATGAAAATATTCTGGCAAAAATCTTTGACCCGTTTTTCTCAACAAAGGAATACAAATACAAATCGGGCCTGGGCCTTACAATATCAAGAGAAATTATTAACGCACATCATGGATCAATAAAAGTATTCAGCGAACCTGGGAAAGGGACCAATGTAAACATATACCTACCCCAGTCTTTTGATGAAACAACAGCTTCACAAAATCAGCCCGACGAACAGGGAATTGTAAAAGGTTCAGCAAATATACTGCTGATTGATGATGAAGACATGGTAAGGATCATTACTTCAGAATTACTAAATGAACTTGGATATGATGTTTACAGTTTTGCAAGTGGCAACAAAGCTTTGAATTTTTTCACTGACAATTATTCTACCATCGACCTTGTAATTCTCGATATGTATATGCCAGAAATTGACGGCACAGAGGTATATGAAAAAATGAAAGGCATCCATCAGGGCGTAAAAGTTATTCTGCTCACTGGATATACCATTTCTGACGAAATAAAAAACACATTTATTTCTGAAAATAGTGGTATTATTCAAAAGCCTGTAAGCATTGAAAAACTATCGCATACCATTTCTGAAATTTTATATAAATAGTATTCCCGGTGCCTGACACTTAACTTTTGCTTATGACAACCCTTGCTCTCACCATCTATTTAATGATATTAATTGCAATTGCCTTTTTCAGTTATAAGAAAATAAAAGGGCATACTGATTTCTTTGTTGCACGCAGGGAGGGAGGCTTTTACACCGTTACAGGAAGTTTACTGGCCACAATACTTGGTGGGTCAGCAATTATTGGCACTATTGATGCAGGCCCTAAACTTGGTTGGGCTACTTCATGGTTCATGCTTTGTGCAACAATTGGTTTAGTAGCTTTGTTTCCCCTGGCAAAAAAAGTTAAGCAACTTGGCAGGTTCACACTTCCAGAACTGCTGGAAGATTTATTCAATAACAGGATTAAAAAAATCTCATCGGTTGTTATTCCTGTTGCATGGCTGGGAATCATTGCTGCTCAAGTAATTGCT
>JAFGEV010000172.1 GCA_016931385.1 Prolixibacteraceae bacterium | reverse complement strand
CCGCTCATGATCAAAGCCTATCTTTCAAAGATGTCAAACTCGGAAATGCTTTTAGTAATGACCGGGGGTATGGCCACGCTTGCCGGCGGGGTGCTGGCAGCGTACATTGCCATGCTTGGGGGCGATGACCATCTTTTAAGGCTCGAATTTGCAAAGCACCTTTTAACAGCATCGGTAATGGCTGCACCGGGTGCTATCATTTTCTCAAAAATTATTGTACCTCCAAGTGGCACGGTTGATAAAGATGTGAAAATTTCAAAAAGCAAATTTGGCGATAACCCGCTCGATGCAATAACCACCGGAACATCGGAAGGAATAAAACTGGCCGTGAACGTGGCTGGTATGTTGCTAGCGTTTATCGCTTTTATTGCTTTGTTCAATTTTTTGATGAGGAAAATCGGGACTATTGGTAGCATTAATGAAAGCATTGCCCATCTTACCAACGGCAGATACGATGAGTTGTCGCTGCAATTTGTTCTGGGCTATATTTTTGCCCCTGTTATGTGGCTTATTGGCGTTCCCCTTCAGGACATCACCATTGTTGGCCGCCTGCTTGGCGAAAAGCTCATCATGACCGAATTTATTGGATACATAAGCCTGGCCGAACTGAAAACAGCAGGCGCTTTTGCCAGTCCGAAATCAATCATTATGGCAACCTATATTTTATGCGGTTTTGCAAACTTTGCATCTATTGGTATCCAAATTGGGGGTATCGGATCGCTTGCACCCAACAAACGCACGCTGTTGTCGAAATATGGCTTCAAAGCTTTATGGGCAGGTACCCTTGCTTCGCTGCTCTCGGCAACCATTATCGGGATGATTATGGGTTAATTCACCCACCAACCCCGTTCGGCTGAGAACACGTCGAAGCCTGAAGGGGGAGCTATTTTGTAAATATTAGACTGTCGATTGAGTGTTGAAGCTAATTTTATTTTTTATCTTGCTAAAATGAAACAGTATCTAAACTTATTACAACATATACTCGATAACGGAACACCCAAAAATGACCGCACAGGTACCGGAACTCTTTCCACTTTTGGCTATCAGATGCGGTTTAACCTAGAAGATGGTTTCCCTGTGGTGACCACAAAAAAACTTCATCTAAGGTCAATAATTCACGAGTTGTTATGGTTTTTGAATGGTGATACAAACATTAAATACCTTCAGGAAAACGGGGTGCGTATCTGGAATGAATGGGCCGATGATAACGGCGACCTTGGACACATTTACGGTTACCAGTGGCGCTCGTGGCCCGATTACACCGGGGGGCATGTTGACCAGATTACTGAACTGATTAAAGCAATTACCAGAAACCCCGATTCGCGACGGATGATTGTCAGCTCATGGAACGTTGGTGACCTGCCAAACATGAACCTGCCACCCTGCCATGCTTTTTTCCAGTTTTACGTGGCCGAAGAAAAACTCTCGTGCCAGTTGTACCAGCGAAGCGCCGATTCCTTTCTTGGTGTACCCTTCAACATCGCATCGTATGCATTGCTCACAATGATGGTTGCCCAGGTTACAGGATTAAAGCCGGGGGATTTTATTCATACCTTTGGCGATTTGCATATTTACAACAATCACATCGAACAGGTGAAGCTGCAACTAACGCGTGAACCTTATCCGTTACCCCAAATGAAAATCAACCCGGATGTAAAAAGCATTTTCGGGTTTAAATACGACGATTTTGAACTGGTCAATTACCAGGCACACCCGCATATTAAAGGTGAAGTATCGGTATAATCCGGAAATTGGTCATTAGTAAATAACAATTAACACAATAACTATTGACCATATAACTAAGACTAATGACTATTAAACTAATGACCAATGACATATTTTAAAAATATTTCGATTATTGTAGCCATTGCCGAAAACTTTGCCATTGGTAAAAACAACGATTTATTATTCCACCTTCCCAACGACCTGAAACGGTTTAAACAAATAACCACTGGCAAAACCATCGTTATGGGGCGCAACACTCTGTTGTCGTTGCCCAAATGGCCTTTGCCGAACCGGCGGCACATTGTTATTTCCGATATTGAAGGAGAACAGTTTGAGGGATGTGAAACCATTGGCTCGATTGAAAAAGCAATCCAGCTTATCAAAAGCGAAGAGGAAGCTTTTGTAATTGGGGGAGGGATGGTATACCGGCAGTTTTACCCGTATGCAGGTAAACTGTATCTCACGCTTGTTCATAAACCATTCGATGCCGATGTTTTTTTTCCTGAAATTAATTATACCGAATGGATTGAAACGCGCAGGGAAGACTGCTTCGACGAAAAAAACGGATTTGCCTATTCATACATCGATTTAATAAGGAAATAAAACAGTTTTTTTCTGGCATTCCAATTTTCGATTTCTAGATTTGTAGAATAAATTACCGATAATGAGTTTTATCCTGTTTGAACCGCCACAACGGGAACATTTTTTACCCATTGCATTTACTCGTCCTGTTTATGAGATAAGGACCGGTATATTTACGATTAAAGAAAAATGGGAACAACTGTTTTCACAAGAGGTTAAATCTTTTCTGCCAGAATTCCTGCAGGTTAATAAAGCCGAACTCTTTACCGGATACAATACATTTATTAATGGGGCAATAAACCCCGATTCAGAGTTTCGCGATGCAGTTGCCGGGCTTATTCCCAATCAGTTGTTGGTGCATAGAGAAGAAGTGCTGGCTTGTTGTTCAGAATCTGAAAAATTTATTGGATACAGAAATGTAAATGAAGACTGGGATATTGTTGAATATAAAAATGAGCCAGACAGGTTGCTCCGTACCTGGGATATAATTTCCGGATTGGGGAGAAGGATAAATGGCGATTTTGAACTATTGCAGCTAAAATATTCCGGGAATGTTTTTCCCGATTGGGCTACAATAATAGGATCAGAAAAAATCTTTGTAGGCAAAAATGTTTCCATTGGCGCTTGTATCCTGAATTCATCCAAAGGGAAAATTCTTATCGATGATTATGCCGAAATTGGAGACGGGGCAATCATAAACGGCCCGGTATATATTGGCAAACAATCGAAAGTAAATATTGGAGCAAAAATTTCTGGCCCCGTATCGATTGGCCCGTATTGTAAAATTGGCGGCGAGGTTTGTCATTCTGTATTTCAGGGATATTCAAACAAAGGACACGATGGTTTTCTCGGGCACTCGTTTATTGGCGAGTGGTGCAACCTGGGCGCCGACACAAACGTTTCTAACCTGAAGAACTCATACGAATTCGTGAGAATGTGGAATTATGCTTCGAACTGTTTCGAGAAAACGGGCATGCAGTTTCTTGGGCTTGTAATGGGCGACCACTCAAAAACAGGGATCAATACCATGTTGAATACCGGCACTGTTACAGGTGTGGCTTGTAATATATACGGAGCCGGTTTCCCCAGGGTTTTTATACCATCGTTTACACAGGGTGGGGCACAGCATTTTAAAGAGTTTTCGTTGACTCAGGCATATAAAATGGCAGATGCAATGATGAAACGTCGAAACATGATTTTAAAAGAAGAAGATAAAATTGTGCTTGAAAGGATCTACCATTTTTCTTCAGCAAATAGAAAAAAATAATAGAAATTGCTTTTTGGCACGGCAATTGAAAAACACTGTGGCTACATTATTTGTTAAATTTGACAAGACACATTGTCACAACAGAAAGAAAACATTTTTATGACGTTGAAAGATACCAAAAATAGCGGGAACTTTATATTTGCTGGCATGAGAGGCAATGAATCTGATTTTATCCCCATACTTGCCGATGGAGGTGAAGAAGAATTAATGGTGGAAAACCTGCCTGAAACCCTGCCAATATTGCCACTTCGAAACACTGTCTTGTTCCCGGGTGTGATTTTGCCCATACAGGTTGGCAGGAGGAGGTCCTTAAAACTTGTCCGCGAAGTTTATAAAAAGGAAGGCCTGCTTGGGGCAATAGCACAGCGGGATCCCGAAGTTGACGACCCGATTTTTGAAGAACTTTATTCCGTAGGTACCGTGGCCAGGATACTTAAAATACTCGAAATGCCCGATGGTAGCACCACGGTTATCATTCAGGGTAAACAACGTTACCGCATTTCCGAAATCATTACCGAAGAACCCTACCATATTGCCCGCGTTAAAAAACAGGCCGATTCCCATATATCCGATAACAAACCTGAATTTGAGGCAATTGTTGAATCGTTAAAAGACATTGCAATAAAAATTGCCAAAAGTTCAAGTAATATGCCCCCCGAGGCCACATTTGCCGTTAGGAACATCGAGAACCCGGTGTTCCTCATCAACTTTATCTGCTCAAATGCCGATATTAAAGTTGAAGAAAAACAAGGGTTATTGGAAAT
>JAFGEV010000171.1 GCA_016931385.1 Prolixibacteraceae bacterium | reverse complement strand
GTTTTCCCGCTTCCCGACGGGCCGGTAATTGCGATAGTTTCTCCCCTGCTAACTTCGAGCGAAAGGTTGTCGAGTACCTTATGGTCGACAAGCCCCGATGCCGAGGGGTACGATTTGGATAAGTTGTTAATTTGTAGCATATGCATTGTTTTTGGAACGCGGTTGACACTGATTTAGCGGGTGATCGCTGATTATTTTTCCGTGAAAATCCGTCAGATCCGCGTTATCCGTGTTCTATAAGGTTATATATTTCTACCAGTTTTTCGGCCTGGATTTTAATGTCGAAATGTTTTTCAACGCTTGCCCTGGCATCATTGCTTAATTTTTCCATTTTGCCCTGATCATCGATTAACGACCTCCAGGCTTCCATTAAGTTTTCAGGTGTATTTGGTTCGTAAATCACACCACCGCCTCCCTGTGCAACTATTTCGGGAAATGCCCCGAGTTTTGGCTGAACAACAGGTATCCCCGATGCCATGGCTTCGGTAAGGTAAATCCCAAAAGCTTCGCCTTTGCGAACCGGCACTGAAATTAACTGCATCCTTTCCAAAAAGTTTTTCCGGTGTGTGCCCTCAAAACCTTCCCAAATATGAATATATGGCCTTAATCCTGATTCTTCAATCTTTTTCTTTTGTTCCTTCAGAAAGTGTGAATCTTCACCCGTAGAACCTCCGGTAAGGTGCAAATGCCAATCGTCGTAACCGGTTTCCTTTTTAAGAAGAATAAAAGCATCAATAGCAATGTCGAGACCATTTTCGTGGTTCATCCGGGAAATAAAACCAATTTCTTTGCTTTTTGAGATTGAATTTTTAAATGGGTAATCCTCCGGATCGACTCCCAGATGTACAGTATGTACTTTTTCATCGGGCAGGTTCATGCGCTTTTTTGCGACTTCCGAAAAATAATCACTGACTGCAATAAACGCGTCAACATCGGATGCCCGTTCGCTCATAAGTTTCCAGACTTTATCCCGGAATGAAGGTTTCATCACGTCAACCCACACATCTTCGTCCTGAAGAGAGCATATAACTTTTACATTGAGTTTTTGTTTCATCCTTCGGGCCAGGCCAAGTAATAAGGCATTTGAAAGGTGAATGACATCGGGCTTGCAATGTTCAGCAATCCAGTCAACCATTTTGTCCAGTTCGGCGCTTTGCTCACCCTGTTCACCAAGCAACATCGACACGGTCATTTCCTCAAGCCCTTTGGCATTGGTCGATCCGGCCATGCCTGCAGCCAGTTTCATCATAGGCTTTGAGTTAAGCAGCTTATCGAACCATGCAGGGGCTTTCCTGAATATTGGATAAAGCTGTTTCAGGTAAATACTTATTGCACCATAGAAAACAGGTACATCGGTTATATCGTGTTCGTCGGAAAACAGGGGCAGGTACATAGGTATCTTTATAACATTGTGCCCCAATTTTTTCAATGAGTCAACAAATTTGCTGTCGCGCAAGCAATTGCCACAATAAAAACTCCCTCCCGAGCCAGGTATAATCTGGATGATGTTAAGACCGGCCCCCCGTTTATCCCTCCCTGGGGGAGAGTTTCGCTCCTTACTAACTAAAGCAGAGTTATGTGTTGTGGTATCTTTTTCCATTCATTAAATGTTTTATTGTTAATAATTTTTACAAACCTATTCCCTTTCATTGAGGAACGATTATGGTCAGGTCAACTCCTACTCCCCTCCTTTGGAGGGGCCGGGGGAGGCCAGACAATATATACTCCCGTCGCTACCTGCGAGGATTATTGCATTTTGGATAACAGCCGGCGTGTTAATAATACCTATGCCAAGTTCGTAATTCCAGATTGTTTTTCCGGTTTTGATATCGAGAACCATCAAATCGCCGCGCATGTTCACAACCAGAACGTGTTTTTTATTCACCACGGTTGAGGCATCAACCCGGCTGCCCGTATTCTTTTTCCAAATGATTTCTCCGTTTTTTCGGTTAAAGCAATAAACGAATTTGTCGCGGCTGCCAATAAAAATCCTGTCGCCGGTAACCGAAGGCGATGCAATAAAAGGCAAATCGTTTTCGGGATTTTGATACCGCCATACAATTTTTTTCTGATCAAGGTCCATGCAGGTAAAACCTCCGTCGTAGTCGCCAATGTAGGCTATTTTATCAACAATGGCGGGGGACGAGGCCACATAGGTTGCCACTTCAATTTTACCTGATGAAGTGCCCTGTGTCATATCCACGATATGCAGAAAACCGTCGCAGCCGCCAAATACGGCATTGTTGCCAGAAACAGCGGGGGCGCTGTTCAGGAAGTTGTCCGACTCATATTTCCAAAGGCCTTTCCCGGTTTTTAAATCGACCCCGTGTAAGTAATAGTCGTAACTGCCAACAGCCAGGATTTCCTTTTCTTTAGAAGCCAGAATTGCCGGGGCGCCCATGATCTGGTTATCGGTTTTATATTCCCATATTTTTCTTCCGTTTTGAAGGTTTAATGCATA
The DNA here is from genome assembly GCA_016931385.1 of Prolixibacteraceae bacterium. Lineage (GTDB taxonomy): Bacteria > Bacteroidota > Bacteroidia > Bacteroidales > Prolixibacteraceae > DAIMEA01. The sequence continues at coordinate 12,600 of JAFGEV010000171.1, read as the reverse complement.
AAACATTCCTGAAAGGTTGCCAAAGTAAACAATGCCGTTGTTGATCAGGGCAGGGGCTTCAATGGCATTGGCGGTTTTGAATCCCCAAAGAGAATCGCCATTTAAATTCAGGCAATAGAGATTACCATTTGTGCTTCCAGCCACAATTTTCCCATTGCAAACCACAGGCGCCGATTTAAACATGCCTCCGGCTTTAAACGTCCATTTCAGCTTTACAGTTTCAGGAAAATCGGCTGAAGTTACACCTGTAAGTTGGGCATTGCCCCTGGAATTCGGCCAGCAGGTTTTATCCTGGGCAGCAGATGAGAAGAAAACAAATAATAGCAACAAAAATGCAGAAACTTTATTCATGGCTTTCTATTAAAAATCCAAATTTAATGAAATGAAACAATTGGGGAAAGGAATAAGTTTATTTTAGATTTTCAGTTTTTCCAGCATTGGATTTATAATTTATATTTACAATCGATATTCTCAATAACGGAGTCAGCATGAAACATTAAGCTAATAGGGCTCGTCAATCCAAAGCTTTAATTTAAATAAATGGCTAAAATATTAGCTAAAAACAAATATAAATGATAGATATTAGCCAATATATTATCTGTATGGGAAGATATAGTATAAATAAGATACCGCAGGAAGTGCTGAACGAAATTGCAGTAAAACACAGGCAATTGAGAAAAGCAAAAAAAATTAGCCAGATCGAATTGGCTGAGCGCTCAGGCGTTTCGCTTGGATCGATTAAACGTTTTGAGCAAACCGGGAAAATTGCATTTGAGTCGTTGCTTAAACTGGCTCATTTACTCGATAGACTTGATGATTTTGAAGGAATATTCGCTACTAAAAATACCGATGCCATTGAAAAGTTATTCAGGAGCAATTAGTTTTTAATGATCTTTTGTAAACATTTATTGTACCCCGAAATTACTTCAACAAAATAAATTCCGTTTCGGAATTTACTGATATCAATTTTGCTTTCAAGTTGAAATATTTCTTTGCGAACAACAATGTTACCTGTTAAATTGTATATGTTTATTCTGCTGTTATTTTCATACGAACTGCATTTTACGGTAATAAAGCCCTGGCATGGATTTGGATAAACAACCATTTCGAAATTAATATTTTCAATGGATGAGGAGTTTAAAACCGAAATACTTTTCTCTATATGAGGTTCGATAATTTCAGGCTCAGGCAAACTTGAACAAAAGCTACCGTCGGTTGTAATGGAAGCATGCATATAGCTTCCGTTTGTGGCATGAAAACCTGGAAGTATCTGTATGTTTCTGAGTGCAATTAAATTCAATGCTGAGTTGTATTCAAGTGTTACGGGACTTTCGGCACTTCCAACAGTTATAAAATCCAAGGAACCAAAGCAATTTGATTCACCTTCGTTCAAATAATAATTATCGATAATAAGATTTTTGCCCGGAAAGGGTTGTTCGATAATCGTAAGCCTGTTGGTTTGATTTGAGAAATTCATGTCATACTTGTCGGAAGCCACAACATACCAGTTAAAATTCAGGTCGTTATTATATATCAGGATGTTTCCGCCAAAAGAGAGGTTAAATGTTGTATCCCTTGTCGGGACAATTGTATCCAGTAAGTCTGATTCCAAAACCAGGTAATACATGATTGAATCATCCTCTCCATCAACATCATGGGTTTCTTCCCATGAGAAATGAATATAAAAGTTTTTGGTTGTGTAATTGTCCCAGGGCATTACCAGATTGAAAGGCTCAGGTGGGTCGTTCACAGGATTTATCAACAGCCTGATTAAATCATAATCCCATCCGCCCGCGTTATCATCTGCTTCAAAAATCAGGTCAATGTATTCGGTAGAAAAATAATTCTCAGCGCCTGAAATTGATAATACCGAGCTATCATTTACAATAATGATGTTTGGATCAGGACTGGAAATATGAAGGTCAATTTCACTGATTGAATTATCAGGATCGAAGTAAAGGTCCTCAAGATTAATTTCAATCGGAATGCCTTCATTCGTGACTATCGTATCGGGCAACATCAGGACGGGAAAATCGTTCACCGGTTCAATTGCACAGTAAACATTGCCTGAAACAGAATTTATACCATCGTTAATGTTTAATCCAAAGAAAGCAGGCCCATCATAATTGGCCCTGGGAATGATATAGATTTCTGTTGAATCATCATTAAACGATACATCAATTTGTTCTGTAACCAATGAAAATTCCAGCGTAAGCCCATCCAGCGGGGTATCTTCATCATTAATAATTTCATTTATGAATATGGTGTCGGGAATGGTTTGGTCCTCGGTCAAATAAATCAACGTATCTTTTAAAACCGGTGCATAAGTGTTAATATGTCTGAATGTTGCAATATTTGTATAGAAGGAGTAGGGATCGTAAAACGAATATTTTAGCAATTCTGCTGTTCCTCTGGTAAAATAGGTGAAACCATCTTCATATTCCCCAAAATCATAACTGGCCCCTATAGAATATTCCGTGTATGTTTTTAAATCAGATTCAAATTTATAAATCCTTGAGCCTTCACCACACCAGTAGTTCTTTTCGTCATGAAGGCTATACTCCCCGCTATTAAAATATGGGAGGTTAATTTTTTCTCCCGTTTCAAGCCCCGATGAATTAAGTTCGCGTAATTCCGTAACATCTAAAGTTGTATTGTAGTAATAACCATACAATGAATTCCCTATGGTTTGTATGCTTCGTATGTCATCATCTAAAATTCTCATTCCTAAGTATGTGAAACTGGAAGAATAGTAATAAAGTTTGCTATTTGTTCTTTCGTAAATGTAGAATCGGTTGTAACATTTTTCTAATTCGTGCCAATAATTTAACCTTGTTTGTCCCACCCTGTATGAGCCCAGCAGCTCGAGGGTACTTAGGTTGACCTTTCGAACATAGTTATAATCGTTTGCTGTTCTCTCATCCATTAAGTAACAAATGTCTCCTTCAATGTATATTCCATAGTAATCGGGCTCATTCTCTAAACCCAATCTCAAATTAGTGTTACTGATAATCGTAAGAAAGTTTTCCCCGTTTTTTTGTTTCATCCTGAAAAAGAGCTGTGGGTTTACGGGCGGTAACCCTGAAGGGACGATCCAGAATATTGAGTCATTTCCCGGATCTTTTAAATCATTATTCAGTATTTGGCTGGCTTGTATGTCGTTCCAGGTGGCTCCATCGGTTGAGTATTGCCAATGAGTGGTAATTGCCTGGCTGTGGTATGAAAACTGTGACGAATAGTAAATTGCTAAAGTGTCGTATGGGATCATTGTATCAATAAAACGTACCGAATCAATCGCAATACTATTTTTTGAGATATCTGAAATTTCAAAAGTGAAATTTTCATTTCTGGTCCTTGAATCGGAACTGAACTGAAGCGTGCACCCATGAACCCCGAAATCGGCAAAATCGGGTGGTACCTGAAAATCAACCTTAAATTTTTGTGGAATTTCTGAATATTCGGGTGTTATGGAATATGTTATGCCCGGGGGCAGATCGGAAATAGATAACCTTACCCTGTCATCAAAACCATTTAAAGTATCCAGAAAGGCTGTTAACGAGGATGTCATCCCCTGGCCTGTATGAAGGACCGTTTCAGGAATATCGATCGAAAAATCGGGTTTTGGGTCAATAACCGTGAGATAAAGCTTTTGGAGAAAGTCATCGTCTGCCGTCATTTGTACCCAGTATTCGTATTCTTTTCTTTCAGCATTATTGGGAGGGGTTACTTCAAATTTCACTTTGGAATAGTCGCTGCAATATACATAAGCGTCATGATCCCATGTTGCAACCGTTGCCGAGTTTGCTCCTGCAATTGTTGAAACCCTGATAACCGGATCAGGATCCTGCTCATTTGATTGCACATCGTAGGTGCCTGCCTTACCTGCTTCAACGATAATGTTGTAAGGCGAAAAGGAAACTTCGCTGCTCGGGAAACCAAATTCCCAGAAGGTTTCAGTTGAGGTGATATAACTTTTGAATACAACATAGAATTGATAGGCATTGAAAAATTCCATAGAATTAAAGGCCACGTATCGTTTTTCATAAAACGAGCCCCCGCTTTTATACACTTCTACCCATGCATGTTTTTTGTCATAACTTCCTACTTTAATCGAGTATCCACTTGTTCCGCATGGTGTTTGAGTGTATTTGAAGCATTGTACCGGATCTTCTTTGTTGTATGTGTTGAATGGGTTTTCATTGCCAATATATATGCTTCTTGATATGGTATTGTTTGCCCGGGCACAATCAGGAAAATCACTCAACACAACCGTAAAACGATAAAAACCGTTCGGCAGGGCTGAGAGTGACAAATCGAGCGAATGATTGTTTGATGTGCTGACAGGGATGTTGCTTCCTGTACCAAAATTTTGAGCAATAAGTTCTCCTGCCTGATTATAAAGAGAATACGTGAACTTGTAAAAACTTTCGGTGTAGTTGCCGTAATTCCGTAGGACAATATCCCCGTGCAGGTCATCACCCGGTTCAAGCCATTCGTTGTCGAGAAACAAAAGCTGAATGCCCAGGTCGTGCCCTTCCTCGTACCAGGAAGCATTTATGTAATCTTCTTTCACTAATGAATGGTCTTTCCCGTTATTATCGGTAACAGTTAATGAAACAGTATAGGTGCCTGGGTTCTGGTAGGTATGGGTGGGTTGTTTTAACGTTGAGGATGTCCCATCGCCAAATTCCCATTTATAACCAGCAATGCTTACACCGTAAGGCTGTGAGGGGTTGTAAAACTTCACTGATAACGGGGCATAACCTTCGGTTGTATGCGTGTAAAAAGAGGTTTCTACCCCAATAATTGTTAAACTTGTTTCATAATTTCCCCCGGGCTGCTCATCATAATCTCCATCGAGGGGATTCCCTGCTATATCCGTTATCTGATCCTGTAAAATGAGGGTGTATGTGTTATTTCCTTCAAGGTTCTGACTTGACAGTTTAATGGAATTTTTTTCTGAATCATATTCCTGTTGGAAAAAAACCGGATTGTCGTATTCATCGGTAATTTGAATCTGACTGGAAGTTGAAACGATATCAATTTCTTCTGAAAAGAAAACGGTTATTTCTGAAACATCCGATTCAACTTTTTTCACCATTGGAGGTTTACTGTCGCAGGGGGCAGTAATTTCAGGGATGAGCAGTTCTTTTATGTTCCTCAAATCGTATTCCACATCTTCAACGAGCTCGTTCCACCAGCTATACGAACGATAAAAGGGCTTTAAATCAATTACTTCTCTTATGTATATCAGGCTTAAATAGGCGGCATAATACCCGGGCAGTTTATAGGCACATCTTCCGGTATGGTTATAATAATTGATTATCCAATCGTAAACTGTTGATGAGATAATGGAATATTCTGCATTATCGTATTGGGCATTAATTTCCAATATTAGCTGGATAACCTTTGCAGTAGCAATTATGTTGAAAGTAATCATTCCGGCAACAAGGTTTATCGGAGTTGCGCCATGTGAGGCAATTGAAACCAGTTTGGAAAGAAACACTTTGTTGGTAATGAGTGAAAAAACGGGTACCAACGTGTTTACAATATCGTCGGCATGGTCTCTGATTTCTTCAACAAATAACTGATTCGTTTCGAATGAAGAAGCATTCTCAAAGTAGGTGTCAAGGGCTTCGAGCGCACTGTACAATGCAGGATCGGGCGGGGCTTCCGCCATCAGGGCTTCCTTTATTAAGAGATACCGGCTATGGGCAAATTCATTTTGTAAGGTTTTGCGGATTAACGCGGCAAGCGTGTATTCCTGAAGTTGTCGGCTTAAATTAAATGTTGTTTTGACTAAGGTGACGATTTCGGTTACCTGGCCTAAACCATGTACAAGATCTTTTGCCATACCTGTTGCACCTGAGTACGTATTTATGCTTTCCTGAACGGTATTAATTCCTTCAATTGTTTCATAAGTGTTAAGAATTGGCGTTTTACTCATGAAATCATTTATATTGTCTAAGGGGTTATAAACATTAAAATAATTCGAAAGGTATCTTTTCAGTTCAGGTTCATCAATGTCTTCAAAAGCAGTGTTTAAATATTCAATATAGGCAATAATTACTTCCTCTTCATCAAAATTTGCCATGGTGGCAATTTGCATGATAATTGTTTCGTATATTTCTTTCCTGTTTTTTGAATCGTACAGGTTTTTTCTTGCCTGGTTTTCAAAAAAACGATCGGTTGCGGCATCATTATCAAAACAAATGTTGTAAAAGAACTGAAGGGTAAAATCTTGCAGATTATGTGTTTTATATATATTGTCCTCGTTAAATTCCCCTAATTGATACTGTGAAAAAGCACTGGTGAAAAAATAGCAAAACAATAACGTCAGTAATACTTTCTTCATGTTTACGTTCAAATATTTTTAAGATTATTGATATTCTTTTCGATTGATACTCCCCTAAAAACACTGTTTATATGTAAGTTGGCAAACAGGATATATTCACATATACCTGCATTTAATGTTTACAATTAAATCTCCCAAATATGTTTACCCCGATAAAATTTGTACAATTATATTAAGTCAATTTCAGGGTAAATATATTTTTTTTGAATTTGATGCCGAATATTAAACCTTAGAATTTAATTAACCCGATGGTTTTACAAATAAATACCTTCTCCCGTTTAATAAAACAATGTTGAAGAATTCAAAAATGTTAGATGAAAACAAATAGATATGTTAAAAGACTGATCTAAAAATTCATGATCCTATCCGAAGCCAAGAATTGTAATTTTGGTACCGCAATGACCAGCTTTCATGTTATCCGAAATTTCAATCTTAATCTCTGCATTATATAACCGGTTATAAATTTCAACCTGTTGCTGTATGAGCTTCAAGCCTTTGCCGCTTTTCATTGGCGATTTTTCGGCATTTATTCTTCCCTGCTCACGGCCAATGCCATTGTCGGTAACCATTACAAAAATCTGTTCTCTTTCTTTTTGTAATGAAATTTCAATTTGTCCTTTATAGTCAATTCCGTTAAAGGCATGCTTTACGGCATTTTCGGCAAAATTCTGAATAAGCAACCGAGGCGTATTGATTTTTTCAGAAATGATGGTATGATCGATCGTAAAACAAAAATCAAAGGTTTCGGGAAAGCGTTGCTCCATAAATGTGAGGTAGTCTTCGGTGAATTGAAATTCTTCTTTAAGGCTCCAGTAGGCTTTATTCGAGAAAAGCATAGCGCTTCGCATCATACGCGAAAAGCTGGTCATCAGGTCGTATGCTTCGAGTTTTTCACCTTTCAAAATTTTTGACGATACGGTGTTAATTGAATTAAATGTAAAATGCGGATCAAGTTGTGAGTTGACCAGTTGAAGTTGCAGTGCCTCAATTTGCTTTTGCAACTTTTCACGCTTCGAGGACTGCTGTTTTTGCAATAATTGAGTGACATATACAAAACCAACGCTTAAGAGATAAATAAGTACATAGATTATATAGCGTATTGGAAAAAACTTGTTGGCAGTAATATTGTAACCAAATATAAAGTCATTATTAGCCACCAACAATTGGAAGCCGTTTTTTATTATCCGCGTTTCGATATATCTTGTTCTAACACCCACAAAATAATGAGGTAGCTCAACTTTTTGTTTTAAATTATCAAAAATTACGAAAAAAGTTGGAGACTGAATACTTATTCCAAAGTATCCGTTATATTTATTATTAACATAAAATGGTCTTATATGGAGGTTTTCTAATACTTTAAGGTTTCGTCTATCTTCGATAATGTTTTTTTTAAAATTGAATGTCGTGTAATATTGAATATCATCTTTTGTTATGCCTAATTGAAGATGACCAATGTTTTGGTTTTGAAGATAATTTTCAGAAAGTTGTGTTGGGTTTGGCAATGAAATAGTAAGCTGTTCCTCTCCTTTTGAGTTTATTCCTTTAAGTTGGTTAATGGTTGAATCACTTCTGGTAGCTTGCTCAATATAATAACATGTGTTATTTAAGATTTGATTACCCAGAAATCTGGAACCACGACCGGGTATTTGTATTGGATTAAATGATAATTCTAAATCCTTATTAAATCCGAATATCCAAGCACAAGTGTCGGGATAGGGGTAAGGAAAGTCTGAGTCACAATTCTCTGAAGCACTGGACATGATAAATATAGTCAGACATGTATCGGTGACTATTGTACCCGGGTCAATAAAGTTAGCCCCTGTATTTATCGATGAAATTAAACTGTCGTTTGCGATATCGTAGGCAAAAAGCCTTCGCGGATACAACGCAAAATTACCTGTAATGCTAAAGTATATTTCAGGAATACGGTCATTGTTTCGGTCGTAACCTGCAATATTTTCAATCATATAGTCATATTTACCATTGCCAATCCCAACTGTTGTTATAAACCTGCCATAAAGAACTTCTTCATTGTTGTAATAGTCGAATCCATTAAGGAAGATAGAATCCTTTTTTTGGGTAAAAACAAAAACTTCATCAAAACCATCATTATTAATATCGGAATAAATAGGAAGTGACAATAAGGATTCGTCAGTAATTTTTCCATAAAAATTAAACTGTCGTTGGGTTTCAGTGGCTTCTTTATCGACTATACAGCAACCAAATTTTCCATAAAAATTTTTTACTTGTAGTTTTTCTTTTATCCCATTCCCATTTAAATCGTGATAGTAATCGTATTGATTTAGATTTTCTTTGTCAACCGAACGTGTTATTGTATGTTGCACATAGTATTTCTGAAAGTGGTTGGGTAAAAGGATTATTATAACTATAGTTGGGATGAGAGCCACTACCCATTTTAAAGATAACATGTTGATCAAACCATGCCACTTAATTAATCTTAGGGATTTAATCATTCTAGAAGTAGTTGTTAAATTCCCTGATAAAATTTTGTGAGGCTATGGTTTCTACATTGGAAGAACCATTTGAATAAATACAGGTACGCCTTTTCCTGTCGATGGATTTTATCCTGGAGCGACTGACCATTAAGCCCCTGTTCACCCTGATTAAAAAATCTTTAGGGAACTTTTTGGCAATATTTCCCATATTATATGAGGCAATAATTTTTTCACCGCTTTCAAGCTCGATATGGGTGTAGTTCCCTTCAGCAGTTAATGATACAATTGAACCAAACTGGAGAACATACGATTTGTTGTTTGAACTAATCAGGATATTGTTTGCAGATATTTGACTGGCATTCAGGTACGATTTTACATTATGAATCGTATTTTCGAGTTTTTTCCTTTCAACAGGTTTAAGTAAATAGTCGAAGGCATGATGTTGTAATGCTTCCAGAGCATAGTTTTCATAAGCGGTTACAAAAATTATTGGAAGCTTCTGATTTACTTTCCTTATTTGTTTAATCAGTTCAATCCCCGAAATTTGTTTCATATTGATATCGAGAAACAACAAATCGGGTTGTACGATTTGAAGTGATGAAAAAAGTTCGACAGGATTGGTAAGTTTCTGCATAACTTTTACCTCATGGAATTCAGAGAGCAAAAATTCCAGGGAATCCAGGGCCTCTATCTCATCATCAACCAATATGGTTTTTATACTATTCATTTTTATGATTTTTCGAAAATAAAGTATTTTTCTTTTAAAGCAATACTATAATGGAAATATGAGACTTGAAATTGATCGTTAACCTGTTCAATTTCTTAGTTTTTCTTAGGTAAAAAAACCCATAAAATAATCCAAATTGAAAATTTCATGTAACTTTTAACCCGCGTTAAGGAACATACTTCTTAGAAAGCAAAACCAAAGGATGACAAAGCAAGCCGATTTTATGCACCTGTACGAGCCTGTCCACACAAGGTTGTCGAACTACTGCCGAAGTATGGCAGGCAACCGTTCCGATGCTGAAGACCTGTTGCACGACACCGTGCTGGCTGCTTATGAACAGTTTGAAAAGCTTGAGAGTTCCAACCGTTTTGCTGGGTATGTATTTACCATTGCCAGCAACCTTTTCAAAAAGCAATTACGCCGGAAAAAATTTGCCGGAAGTTACAAAGAAAAGGAGGCTTTGCTGCTCGAAGATCTGGGGTTAGATCCTGAATTATACACAGAACTGGCAGTGGTAATGTACAAAATGGAACAGCTCCCCGCGTTGCAGAGGGAGGCGCTCATCCTCTTCCACATCAGCGATTTGCCGTTGGAAGAAATACGTAACATTCAGGGAGGAAGCCTGTCGGCTATAAAACAACGCATCAAACGCGGTCGCGAACGCCTGATGCAGTTGCTTACAGAGCCACAGCGCAAAGTAGTTACCTTAATATTTTAACCCATGAACGAAGAAAAAAAAATAAACGACTATTTCGGGCGGGTTAAACAAAACCCTCCGTTGATGGATATTGAAAAGGTGCACCGGATCATAGCTAAGGCTAAGGCTAAGGCTAAGGTTAAGGTTGAGGTTGAGGTTGAGAAGGGGCGCCGGAACTTTTTAAGATTTACGATTATGACAACACTATTCGCGATTATTATTAGTGCATTCCTGTTTTGGCCTGATGCAACTGAGGAAATTCCAAATTCCAATAACCAAATTCCAAATTCCAAAGAACAAATTCCAGAAGCAACCTTACAAACTGCCAATTCATTGCCAATATCGAAACAAAAAGAAACAAATATTAAAGAAGATGAAAACGCTACTTTTTTTAGTGATGAAGTAAAAGATGAAACAATTGAAACAAAAAGAACTATAAATCAATTTGTTCCCGTTGGCTTTATTTTGGTAAATGAGTCACATAAAAAACTATCAAAATTTGAAATTGATCTTTTTGAAACACCCGATTTTGACATTCTTAGAAATGATTATAGTTTGTGGTTGTCGATTAAATCATTAGACATTAAAGAATTGGCTCTTGGCGAATACATTTTTTCACCGTTAAAACCAGACAAACGACCACAAATGTCGTTTAGCGGAGCATACATTTATTCTGAAGATTCAATTTCGAAAATCATTGACGGGAAATTATGGATTGATAGCATTTTTTCGGAATTATGTATCAGTTATGAACTAACCTTCGAGAATGATGTAACAATAAAAATGATGTATAATTCATCCATTGGATCAAAAAAAGGGAATGCTTTAGAAAAAATATCAAAAAGTGAACTGGAACCAATTTATCCTGAACAAATCCTTGACAGTACACTTTTTATCGAGTTAAACAGATTTGAGTTTGAAACACTTGGATTTAAAATAAATAACGATGCAATTGAACTGTCTTTTCTCAATAAAATGTTTACTTCTTACCTTGATAGCACGCTAACTTTTGGGGTGATATTTGAGGATGTTCCGTCTCAAAATGGAGCAGATACGTTTCCTTCAACAATCAATTTTCAGGCTGAACAATTATTGATTTCAAATGACACTTCGAACCAGGGGCATTCCAATGGCGAGGTAATTCCCATGCTTGTTACTGACTGGAAAGGGGGGCGTATGGTAAAGATCAATATTCCTGAACTTGAATTGAGAACATTATTTTCGAAACGGTTTGAAAAAGATATTAAAACACTTCTGCCTGTTGTAATGAAAAAGAACACTTTTGGCAATATACCTCAGGAAGATATTGTATATTGGTTTCTGCCTACCGACGAATTCTTTAACCGTTTACCCCAGAATATGAGTAAAGAATTATTCGGGGAGTATGAATACATCACATCCGAAGACAAATCAACCCTTGAAAAGCCCGAATGCAGATACTTCGACGAATGCCGCAACACACTTGATGTTTCAAACTTTAAAGTTTTTCCAAATCCGGCCAGCACCCAGGCTACACTGAGCTTTACTTTAAATGAGGATATTAACGGCCGCATTTCTCTTGTCGACCTGGCAGGCCGCGAGCGGCAGGTATTACACCCACAAACCGGCTTTGCAAAAGGCTCACATCGTTTTGATGTTGATATCAGCAACGCCCCCGAAGGGATTTACCTTATCACCCTGTATTCCGACAAGGGGGTGCAGGTTCAACGGTTTATCGTGGCGAGGTGATAGAACGCGGATGACACGGATTTGGCGGATGCACGCAGAAAACATTTGTTAAATCATAATGTTTTTTTCTTAAGAAAAAGTATAATTTGGGAATCTGATTCCCATTTTGTACATATTTGTTCAGGCGATCAGAAATACAAAATGACATTGGGATGCAGTTTCCCAGCGAAAATCCGTTCGATCCGTGTCATCCGCGTTCCTTTTGTTTTGAAAATTTCATTAATTTTAAGCAATGAAACTGAAAGAGATCATCAGGTTAATTGAAAATGATGGTTGGTACATTGTCAGGCAAAAAGGCAGCCACAAAATTTATAAGCACAAGGTTAAAGATGGTATAGTTGTCGTACCTGATCATGGCCTTAATAAAGATGTCCTTTTAGGAACAGAAAACAGTATATTGAAACAAGCGGGACTTAAATAGCGGAATTATGAGAAACTATGTAGTAATTATAGAGGAATGCAAAAATGGAGGTTACAGCGCTTATGTTCCTGATTTGCCGGGTTGTATTAGTGTAGGAGAAACAATGAAAGAAATTGAAATTAATATAAAAGAAGCCATTAACCTTTACATAGAAGAACTTAAGCTGGATAAAAAGCCCGTTCCCTTTCCACGTTCTCAGGCTATAAGTCTGGCTGT
>JAFGEV010000170.1 GCA_016931385.1 Prolixibacteraceae bacterium | reverse complement strand
TTTAATGTATAACGTGGCAAACCGGCAATATATATATCGGCTTCGAGCCCGTATTTTAAACCAAATTTACTTTCAGTATTATTGATATTGGTGTCCGATGATTTCATCCAGGTAATATGCGGACTGGCCTGAAAGCCAAGCTTAAAACTTTGTGCCGGGCTTGTTAACACTGCCGATAATAAAGCCGCAATGATTATGGTTTTCTTCATGCGATCAGTTTTAAAAATATTTTTCAGGTATACAATTGCATACTTTACAAAAATAGGACGAATTTTACGAAATAAATCCTTTATGTTCATAACTTTGGAAATTCTGTTTTTGCATATAATTCAATTGCATCTTTTACGTTATTTGTGGTGTGTTTAAAAATTGAAACAATGAAGAACCTGATTTTATTTTTTGCGTTGGCAATTATTTTTTTTGGATGTAAAAAAGACAGACTAAAAATTGATGTTTCTGGAATTGAAGCCAATTTGAATATCACCAGGCTTGAAAAGCTTTTGTTTGAAAGAGACACGGTTAAATTCAGGGAAAACTTGTTGTTGATAGAATCTGAACATCGTGATTTTTTTGACATATACACGGCTTATGTCCTTAAAATTGGCACTGTCGATTCAGCCTGGTTTTATCAAGATTTAAATCATTTTCTCACCGATACCGTTTTTTCGCGGGTTGCCGACTCGGTTCTTTTCCTTTTCAATGATTTTGAGGAGCTGCAAAAAATGATAACCAACGGTTTCAGACATTATAAATACTATTTCCCCGATAAGCCAGTCCCTGATGTTTACACGTGCATAACCGGTTTTAACGAATCGGTTTTTACTACCGGGGATGCTGTAGGAATCGGTTTGGATAAATATATGGGCGACAATTGCATTTTTTACAGCTACCTTGGCATACCCAGGTATAAGGCCCAGAAAATGTACCCGCAAAAAATGGTACCTGATATTTTCTTCTCGTTGTTTATGGCTGAATTTCCAAAAAACGAAAAAACCGACAACCTTTTATCCGAGATGGTTTATCAGGGTAAGGCGCTGTATTTTGTTGAGGCAATGTGCCCATCAATACCCGATTCGGTATTGTTGGGTTACACCCAAAATCAAACAAAATGGTGCAGTCAGAATGAAGAAGCCATGTGGACTTTCCTGGCCGAACACAAACTTTTGTATAACAGCGACCGGCTTATTGTCCAGAAATTTACCGGAGATGCCCCATTTACCGTTTCATTTTCTAACGAATCGCCCGGACGGGCTGGTTCATGGATCGGATGGCGCATCATTCATTCCTTCATGGAACGGAATAATGATGTTTCATTAAAGGAAATGATAGAAAATTACAATGCACAGCAAATACTTTCTCAATCAGCTTATTTCCCTGATTGAAACGAACGGATATTTTTAATTGAAGGCTCTAATCAGTAGATTTGTATTGAAATTAAAAATCCTGTAATGAAACCGAAAAAAATTGGAATTCTTACTGCCGGGGGCGATTGCCCTGGATTAAATGCCGCCATAAGGGGCGTTGGTAAAACGGCAATAGTTGAATATGGCATGGAAGTGTTAGGGTTTAAATCGGGTTTTACCGGCCTTATCCATAAAGAATATGTTCAACTGAAAGAAAACATGTTGTCGGGGATATTAACCCTCGGGGGCACTATATTAGGAACATCACGTGAAAAACCGTTCAAGATCAATTTAAATGGCGGTGACATTAACAAACCCGAACTCATAAAAGAAAATTACTATGATCTGGGCCTCGATTGCCTGGTTTGTATTGGTGGTAACGGTACGATGAAAACTGCCGCAAAGTTATATGAGCTGGGCCTGCATGTTGTGGGCATCCCAAAAACCATCGATAACGATGTATGGGGTACTGATGTTACTTTTGGTTTCGATTCGGCTGTTGCCATTGCAACCGAGGCTATCGACAGGTTGCATACAACTGCAAACTCACATCAACGGGCAATGGTTATCGAGGTTATGGGGCACAGTGCAGGATGGATAGCCCTTTATGCCGGAATGGCAGGAGGGGGCGACATTATCCTGATACCGGAAATTGAATATAACGTACGCTCGGTTTGTAAAAAAATTGAAGAACGCTTCGAGGATAAAAAATCCTATTCAATTGTGGTGGTAGCCGAGGGAATAAAAGTTCCCCCAAAGTATACAGCTGCCGGTTATATTGCCGAATGCATTACAACATACTCCGATATTGAGGCACGTGAAACCCGCCTGGGCTATATCCAGCGTGGTGGTAGCCCCACCGCCATGGACCGTATCCTGGCAACACGCTATGGGTCATTTGCAGCCGAGATTATTGCCCGTGGCGAATGTGGCAAAATGGTTGCTTTACGTGAAAATCAGCTAACTACCATTCCATTGTCGGAAGTTGAAAATAAACTTCACCTGGTTGATCCCGATAATAAACTGGTAAAAAAATGCCGGAACATGGGGGTTTCATTTGGAGACGAGTACTGATTGAAAATATTTTGGATCACATTTTTATGCGTTTTTCAGGCAATTTCTTAATTGTACACAAAACAAATTCAAAATTTTTTGGTTTTTCTTGTTACAATTTTTTCATGTAATCGTTTTAATGGTAAATTTTAAAAAAGAATAATTTTTATATAAATTGAATAAACAATTCGTTTTATTAGTTTTGCACTTATTTTTAAAATTACAGATTATGAAACAAATACTTATTTTAATTGTTTTGTTAAGCACATTTCAACTTATTCAAGCCCAACCAAAAGTTGAATTCAAAAAAACAACACACGATTATGGTTCAATAAAGGAAGAAGCAGGGTTGGCAACCACAGAGTTTGAATTTTCAAATACTGGCGACCAGCCACTAATTATTAATAATGTAAGGGCAAGTTGCGGATGTACATCACCCGAGTGGACCCGTGAACCGGTTGCCCCGGGAAAAACAGGCAAAATTTCAGTTTCATACAATCCTAAAAACAGGCCGGGCGCTTTTACCAAAAGTGTCAATGTTTATACAAATTCAAATCCAAGTGTTTCGGTTTTAACCATTAAGGGCAAGGTTGAACCCAGGGAACTTACAATGGAAGAACAATACCCGCGTGAAATGGGTGATATCCGATGGAAAACAAACTATCTTTCATTTGGCAGTGTACTTAACACCGATACAATCACGAAGGAGCTCGAAATTTGGAATTCATCCGATAAAAAGGTTACAATGGGGTTGTACCGCACCCCTGAAACCATGAAAGTAACTTTTGAACCCGAAACCATCGAGCCAGGAAAATTTGGTAAAATGATCGTTGAGTTTGATGCAGCTTCACGAAACGCCTATGGGTCGGTTCAAGATCGTATTTACTTAAAAATTAACGAAGAACGTCACAATACATTTTCTGTAAGCACATCTGCTTCAATAAAGGAAGACTTTTCAAGCCTTTCTGAAGAAGAGTTGGCGAATGCCCCGGTAGCGAAAGTTGATAAAACAATCTTCGACTTTGGAACAATTAATGAAGGCGAAAAGGTAGAACATGTTTTTAAACTTTCAAATAGTGGGAAACACGACCTTCTGATAAGGAATGTTAAAGCCAGTTGCGGATGTACTGCCGTTAAACATGAAAATACTGTGAAACCAGGGGAAACAACCGATATTAGTGTTGTTTTTAATTCCCGCGGGAAGAGGGGAAGACAAAATAAAACTGTAACCGTTATTACAAACGACCCCAAAAACTCAACACTGATCTTGCGTGTTATGGGCACAGTTAATAAACAATAGCATATAAAATGAAATTATAACAATTGAAGGCCGGGTTTTTCCCGGCTTTTTTCATGCTATTAAAATTGTTTGTTTTTAAAGGTCCGTCAGCTGGCGGATGGAACCCGCATACATTTAAATTAAGCTCTCGGGTGTAATTTCTTCACATGCTCGTTTCATTTAAAGGTTTTGATAATGTATTTTCACGGCGCAAGCGGATGGGAAATTCATCCCCCGTCCGTCTGCTGGAGAATTAAAAATTGTATCTTCGTAAAGTCAGATGAAACAGAACGAAAACATACATATCGAAAACCATCCCGATTATAAAGGTTTGAAAGTGAATGCAGGAATCGACCAGCCGCCTGCCATAAACCCGAACGGGATCAGGGGTAAAGTAAAAAAGCGCCCTCTGCTTTCTGCCGACGACTATCTGAAAGGCATACTTCATGGCGACCGCGCTGTTCTGAGCCGCGCTGTTACACTGGTCGAGAGCGTTAAACCTGAACACCATGAGCTTGCCCAGGAGATCATTATGAGGTGCCTTCCGTACTCAGGCAAATCGATACGGGTTGGAATTACCGGGGTGCCGGGCGCCGGTAAAAGCACTTTTATTGAAGCGCTTGGAAAACACATTACTTCACAGCAGGGGAAGCTGGCTGTACTGGCCATCGACCCAAGCAGCGAACGTTCGAAAGGAAGCATACTGGGCGACAAAACCCGCATGGAAGAACTTGCCAATAACCCAAATGCATATATCCGCCCTTCCCCCTCGGCAGGATCGTTGGGCGGGGTGGCCCGTAAAACACGCGAAACAGTTATCCTATGTGAAGCAGCCGGCTTTGACAATATCTTTATCGAAACCGTGGGAGTGGGACAAAGCGAAACGGCCGTTCATTCTATGGTCGATTTCTTTTTATTGTTACAAATAGCCGGGGCCGGAGATGAGTTGCAGGGCATTAAACGGGGCATTATGGAAATGGCCGATGGCATTGTGATAAATAAAGCCGATGGCACAAACATTGATAAAGCAGAACTTGCCAGGGTGCAATTTGCAAATGCATTGCACCTGTTCCCCCTGTCGCCTTCAGGTTGGGTGCCCAAAGTAATGAAGTGTTCTTCAAAAACATCCGAAGGCATCGAAAATGTATGGAAAATGGTGATTGAATATTTGTCGTTTGTACAGGAAAACGGTTTTTTCGACACAAGACGCAACCAGCAGGCCAAATACTGGATGTACGAGTCGATTGACCAATACCTGAAATCTTCATTCTATGGCCATATCGGAATAAAAAATGAAATTAAAAGGATTGAAGATGCTGTTTTAAACCAAAAAATGAGTTCATTTGTTGCAGCAAACGAGCTGTTAAAGATATATTTCAGAAGTAAATAACAAATAAAATAATAAAATGAAGAATTTTGCCCTGATCATCCTTTTGATCATGCTTTTTGGCGCTTGTAACAAAAACACCAGTTTTACAATTACAGGGAATGTTGTACCCCCTGAAGATGGACAAATGATCCTTTATGGATTTGAAAAAGGTAATCCTGTAGCTACCGATACTGCAGAAATTGTTGCCGGTGAATTTACATTTAAAGGCGATATTGACATCCCCGACCTTAGATTATTATCGGTTAAAGGAAAAAACCGTTACGTGGCACAAATGTTTCTTGAACCTGGCCGGATTAACATTACCGTTTACCCCGACAGTTTTGAAACCAATGTAATCACAGGCTCCAAATCGCAGGATATTTTTCAGGAATACATCGATGAAATGGTGAGGCTGACCAAAGCTGAGAACGAGTTGCAGCAGCGTTACCGCCAGTCGCAGATTTCGGGCGATCAGGAAGAACTTGAAGCAGTACAGTTTGAGTTTCAGACAATGATGGAGAACAGCCAGTTATACGCACGTAATTTTATTAAAGAATACCAGGAATCGCCTGTGGCAGCTTATGTTTACCTCATGAACTTTTACGACCGTGCAGAAGCTGAGGAGCTTGACTCGATGCTGAATATGTTTGAACCCATTAATTCTTCGCAATTTGTTGAAGTATTGAAGGACAGGGCCGACGGGCTTCGTGCTTCCGGGATAGGCTCTGTTGCCCCCGAAATAGCATTGGCTAATCCCGAGGGAAACCCGGTTACCCTTTCACAGCTCAGGGGCAAATATGTACTGATCGATTTCTGGGCATCGTGGTGCAACCCATGTATTGAAGAATTACCTCTTTTGAAAAGCATTTATGCCGATTACAGTGATAAAGGGTTTGAGATTTTCGGTGTGTCGCTCGACCGTGAAAAACAGGCCTGGCTGAATGCCATCGAACGCTTTGGAATGGATTGGGTACACGTTTGGGACCTCGACGGCGAGACCCCGGGCGAAACGGCCAACAAATATGGCGTTAACGGAATACCATTTACAGTTTTGCTTGATAAAGAAGGTAAAATTATTGCCAAAAACCTGCGGGGCGAACAGCTTCGTGAGAAAATATCAGGGCTTTTGGAGTAGTTTGGCTCATGGCTGTTAGCTGCTGGCTAATGGCTCATGGCTGTTAGCTTTGCTCTTCTGCCTTCTGCCCATTGCCTTCTACCTGAATACTGCTTAACTTCCTGCCAGGTTAAGCCTTACTGTAAATGTTGTGCCCTTGCCGGGTTGGCTCGAAACATTGATTGATCCGCCGTTTTTTTCAATAAATTCTTTGCAGATGAGCAGCCCGAGGCCAGTACCTTTTTCATTATTTGTTCCTGGTGCACTTTCGTTATGGGCAAGACTAAAGAGGTGGGGGATTTTTTCGTGGGGAATGCCCATGCCTGTATCCATTACTTCAATTTCGAGATGGTGATGGGTTGAGGTTGTTTTAATGGTTATCAACCCGTTTTCGGGCGTAAATTTGATGGCATTCGACACCAGGTTCGAGAATATGGTTACCAGGCTTGTGCTGTCGGCTTCAACAACTGCATCCTCAATCACTTTGTTTTCCAGTGCAATTTTTTTATGCCCGGCCTGTACCTTATACAGTTCAATTACCTGTTGAATAACCGGTTTAATTGCTACATTTTCAAAGTTAAATTTGAGTGTTTTTCGCTGGCTGGCCGACCAGTTTAAAAGATTTTCGATGAGTGCAAAAAGCTCCGACGATTTCTGAAAGATATTGTTAGCGAATTCTTCAGCCTGTTCAAATTCACTGTTTTTCATTTTTTCAACCAACACCTCGCTCAACCCTAGCAGTGAATTAAAAGGTGATTTCAAATCGTGGGATATTACCGAAAACAGTTTATCTTTTGTTTGGATGGTATCAGTCAGTAAACGGTTTAAATTTAACACTTTTCGCCAACGGAGGATTAAAAAAACCAAAGAGATTAGGAGCAGCCCTGAAATGACAAACAGAAAAAAACGTGTGGTTTTAACCTGGTTATAATTGGTTTCGAGTTTGCTGAATTCTTTTTCTGTGAGGAGCTGTACTATGGCGGCTGTTTTTAGCTGGGCTTCAAGCGAGTCGTTTAAAGTTTTATACGATTGTAAATAACTTACAGTTTGTTCGTATTCTTCCAGATAATTGTGTACATCGGCATTGATGAGGGTGAAAGCAATTTTGTTTTCAAGGTTAAGTGGTTTTTTTTCATATTCTTTTTTAAACTCACACCATTCTTTGTGCATCTCCTGTGTTTTTCCGCTTGCAATATACAGCCTGATAAGCAATATGTAGGTTGGGAACAAGTGCTCATCGATTTGGTGTAATTTTGAAAAATGAATGGATGCTTTTGCATTTTCAAGTGCAGCTTCATACTGGCCCTTTTTAAAAAGAATGCTTGCGATCATCCGTTGGTCATAACAAAGCGAAAGCGAATCGGAGTATGTAACATGCGGATCGGGAATTTCGTTCAACGATTCGGTGAACTTCGACAAAGCCAGGCCGTAATCTTTTTGCGCAAGTGCAATCAACCCGAAGTTATTGCGGATGACTGTCCTGCGCCAGTAATCCCATCCAGCGGGATCGCCCTTTAGTGAATCAACCATAAGATAATACTTTTCGGCCTGGTCGAAAAGGCCAACGCCATAATAGATATCACCCAACTGATGCAGGATATTGACGTAGCCCTCGAAATCATCCTCCCGGGCCTGGTCGCGGGCCATCAGGAGATATACCATCGAGCTGTCGAATTGCTGGTTTACCCTGAAATAATTGCTTTTGGTTATATAATAATTGATAATAATATTTTCGAGGCCATGATCCACAGCATACTTATATGCCGAGTCGGTTAGCTCGATACTCCGGTTGGGATGAAAAGCGGCCTTGATGGTCAGGGTCAGATAATGGGCATCAGGATTTTTTTCTTTTGTGATTAACAGAAGTCTGTCGATCATTTCACGGCCAAATTCCTGGTCGTAAATAAAAAGGTAGGGGTAAAAGGCATTTATGGAATCTAAGAGAGATTCAGGCGCGATGGTATTAAACGTTTCAACCTCCGAAGCGATTTGCTCTTTTGT
>JAFGEV010000169.1 GCA_016931385.1 Prolixibacteraceae bacterium | reverse complement strand
TATTTTTTCATATCTGGAACCTTTTGAAAATATTTTGGGCATTTTCGGACATGCACATGTTAACCAGTCGTGGATATACAACGATACAAGTTTATGGTATGGTAAAGGTGCATTTTCCGGCCACATTGCCGGTGCAGCCTGTGGCGCCTGGTGGGTTGGCCCCTATGGCCCCGACAGCATTCCCGATGCTACCTGCACCGACGGCTCACCTCCCGGGGTTTACCTTTATGAGTTTGATAAAGATAAAACTTCAAAAACCTTTTTCCCCGGAGGAAAAGATACCGGATATCAGCTCCGGTTCAGTTCCCCGGCTGCTTCAATTTCAATCGATTCGCTTTATAAAGATGCCATATATGTGAATGTTTTTGACGGCGATGACCGAACAATTGTTGAATGCAGCATTGATGACGGCCCCTGGTTCAAAATGGAAAAAACTTTGGAATACGATCCCTTTGTTGTGAGAAATCACAGCAGGCGGGCAAACCGCGACATGTGGATTCCCGGTTACCAGCCCTCGGGGCATTTATGGAAAACCTCCTATCCTGAAAACCTGTCCCCGGGCAGGCATGTTTTAAAGGCCCGTTGCCAACTGAATGGCAAAGAATATTCTACATTGAAAATCGTTAAGGTAACACCTTAATCAACGCACCTTATTTTCTATGTTATAAGGAATTTTAAACGAGAATTCAATAATTCCCTTATGTATTGATCCTTCCATCCACGGAAACTGGTGAATCATTTTTTTTTCGCCATTTTTCTCAATGGTATACGTGTTGCTTACCGGATTCTGCAACATTTCTCTGATCTTTTTTACCGAATCGGGATTGTGGCAATCGAGAAGTGACTTCCCGATCAGCTTGTTGCCACCATATTTGTGGAAGCCATCTGCTGCTGCATTATTCATATATACAATTGTACCATCGATATCACATACAGTAACCATGATATCCATTTCATCGGCCCACAACGATGCTTCAATTTTATGTTTGCTGAAACCGTCTTTTGAAAACATTGACCATGCTTTTTACGAACGTGCTTTGAAACACCTGATCCAGTCGATATCGGTACGATGAGGCAAATTGCCTGTAGGTTTAACAACTTCTGTTTCAATCCGAAGCCCGAGTTTAACATGGGGGACATTCTCGGTAATGCTTCCCATTTCCTTGCAATTCACTTTCCAGGTAATTTTTTCGGGAGTCCAGTTCAACTGTATAATGACATATCCATTCCCCGGAGTTTTCAATTTTACAGGTTTGAAAAGTTTCCTGTCCTGATCGGCATATACCAAACCTCCCAAGGCTTTTTTCCCATCCTGCATAAACAGTTTAATTGCAAAATCCTCATCTTCGTCAATCAACGAAACCGAACTAATAACCCCTTTAACTTTCGATGCTTTTATTTTTAACTCGAAATGGCCGTATTCCTGTTGAAAATAATCGAGGGTATGGGCCACTCCCGATGCATATTCGAATTCGCGGGGAACAAACCCGTATTCTCCGTCCCAGACCACTCCTTCAATTTTTTCGGCCTGTGTTTGCAAAGTAAGTATGCTATTGTCGAAAATAAAATTATCGGCCAGGTTATAATATTGCAGTTGCCCCTTTGTTGAATAGTTTTTCCCGGGGCCTTTTCGGGCAAGTGGCGTTTCAAACGACCATACTTTCTTATCGGGAGGAGCATTAAACTCATCAGAAAAGGTGGGTTCCCATCGCCTGAAAAAACGAAATGCGTCGGTATCGTTGTATTTCAGGTACAGTTTTATTTCTTCATCGGCATCAAGTTCCCTGAAACGGGTAAGTAATTTAAAATCATCGGTTTTTTCGTAACGGGAATTATCCTCAAGGTATGCTTTCCTTTCAATGAATTTTTCAGAAGAAACCTCTGTTTTTAAGTCTTCATATTCGTTAAGAAGAGAAGAACCATCGATGTTCCTGAAATTTTTATAGGCAGGTGATTTTAAAAAACTGAAATAGAAACGAAGGTCAGCTGACTGTTTCAGGCTGTTATATTCAGAAAATTTTTTGAAACCCTGTGAGTTTTCCCAGTTCTGGCCATCGCTTTTTCCTGAAGCTTTAAATAATTTTTTATCGTTTTTAAATTCTCCGCCCTTCACATAATGTTTCAATTCCTTAAACCTCTGGGGGAGTTGTTCGTTTTCAATTTTCCTGAACCTGGCAAGTTCAGACGATTCGAGTGTTTGAAAAAACCTTACAATTTTTTTGTTATTCTGAAGCTTGTTGAATTTATTCAGTATTTGTTCTTCGGGAGAACCTTTGTAACGAAGCGATTCAATTTCCTTCTTTTTTTCAATGAAAGGTATCGATTCAACCCGCTCTTTCAGCGTGAAAAATTCTTTTAATTTTTCCGATTTTTCAACCGAACAATAAACCTGGTAATCGTCACGTATTTTTTTTCTCTCACTTTCGATTAAAGCAGTGGGCTTCATACTTCTAAATAAATTCATATTGGCCTTGGTTAAAATTGTAAAGTTTAAAAATAAGAAATAGTCTGTTTACTTAAACAAAAGAACGTAGATTATATGAGAATATATATTTGAAAAAATAAAAAAAGCGGAATTTCTTCCGCTAAAAATTTTTATACGTTTATTTCTTCTTGCTCTCGGGCGGCCCAAGATACGAGTAACGTGGCTCGCCTGTACAAATAGTTATTTTTTCGAGTACCACTCCCGGATCGACCATCCAAATCTTAAGTGTATGATTTCCAAATTGTGTCAGTGTATGTTCCGATTTCAGTACAATTGAATTTGTTCGAACAGCTTCCTCCCAATCCTGGAAAGTAAAATCACTGTGCATGTTTAACACAACCGGTTCTTCTCCATCGATCGAAACGGCAACTTCAAGCCCCTCGTCGTT
>JAFGEV010000168.1 GCA_016931385.1 Prolixibacteraceae bacterium | reverse complement strand
TGAGAATTTTTGCATTGATAAGGCTTGGAATCACCGATAACGAGAAAATTGCAAAATTTCTGAACTATTCGGTTAATACCATTTACACCTACAAAACCAAAGTTAAAAATAAGGCATTGGTGCAAAGGGAGAGTTTCGAACAAAAGATCATGGAAATTAAGGCTTTGTAAAACTTATTTGATCCTTTCAAAAAATATAACCTGATGAAAAAAAACTTCTTACTTTTTATGCTGTGGTTAACAGTTCTGACAGCAAAGCCACAGGATCTGATTCCTGTTTGGACAAAATCGTTTGGCGGCCCCTGGTGGGATATTGCCAACACTATTTCCATATCTAATAGCGGAACTGTTTTTGTTACCGGTGTATATACAGACTTTATTGACATAGAAGGACAACGTTTTTATTCGAAAGGTTTTACTGATGTTATTGTTGCAATTTATTCTATAGATGGAAGATTTTTAAATTCCTTCTCTTTTGGGGGAACGACAAACGAACGCCCGCTTTTTTCAGTGTATGATAATGACTTTATTTTGTTTGTTCAATTTCAACGTTCTTTTGAAATTGGCGATGTTTATATTAGTTCCGACAGATATGCAAATTTTATGTTAGGTTGGTTTGATGATAAAGGTATCCTTACTTCGTATTCAATTATTTCTTCCGATAAAACACTGTATATTAAAGATATGAAATCAAATAATGGGGCAATTTACCTTATGGGTTGGTTTATTGATGAATTGTTTGTTGATCAAAATGTTTTAAGTGGTGAAAGTGGTGAAAATTCTTTTATATTAAAACTGACAGATAAAGGAGCTAACACCGAATTTTTTTCCTGGCCAAGGAATGAAGGTGTTGGAAGAATATATGGATGTGCGGTTGACAGCAAAAATCAAATTCATATTGTGGGAATCAGTACCAGGAATATTGATACTGAAATCGAAAGTACCGATTTGATTTACAATCTATATGCTGCAACTTTAAATGATGCAGGTATTTTAGTTGATAAAAAGAAATTGTTTAAGGGGTATAACCTTAATCCAGTTTCTGTAATAATGAATATGGACAAATTATGGATAGCAACATCATACGAATTTTATTGTATTGAAAATGACAACAACAGAATAAAGGCTAAAGGGCAAACCGACATATTGATATCAAGTTGTACTGAGGATAATCAGTGTATTAAAAACCTTTCAATAGGTGGTTATGGAAAAGATACCCCTTTAGATATCGTTTCATCAAGAGATAATGTTTTTTTGACAAGTTCATTTTGTGACACGATATGGTTCGGCGATGAATTTTTAGTCTCACACAAAT
Organism: Prolixibacteraceae bacterium; assembly: GCA_016931385.1. Lineage (GTDB taxonomy): Bacteria > Bacteroidota > Bacteroidia > Bacteroidales > Prolixibacteraceae > DAIMEA01. Next base: position 5,328 of record JAFGEV010000168.1, on the reverse strand, counting down.
GGGGAAGTGATGTTTTATTGGCCTTATTCGATTCTACCACTACCCTTATTAGTAAATATTCTATAGGGGGAAAAAATAATGATTTTCCCAGGGGAGTATCTTCATTAGGCTCTGGGATCTATGTATTAGGGCAATTTAAAGAAGGAATGGTTGTTGGAAATGACACACTTGCAACCAATGGAAGTTACGATATTTTTGTATCAAGATTTGAAAATTTTAGTTTAATACAAACTGTTCCTGTGCCACTTTGGATAGGTGGTATATTGTTATTATTGATAGGCCTTAAATTATTAATAAGAAAAATTGGATATTGAACATTTTTGCTAAAACCGCACTCCGCCGTGCCCCGCACTCCCCTTTCGTTTGCAACGAGGGGTTAGACGCAACTCGTTTTTAACGAGAGGAATGCAACACGCCAGCATTATACTATGCAAAATTGCTATCTTTAAAACTAAAAATGTCGTCTGAGAACTACATTATACAAGATCAGCACGCTGTGCATTTCCTCACATTTACAGTAATAACCTGAGTTCGATTAAAAATACTTCTGATAATTCTAAATTAGAACCAATTATGCAACTTTTAACACAAAATATTTGCATTTCCATAAAAATACGACGTATATTTACAGCCAATAAGACCTGCCACGCTTCCCGTAAGATCAGCGCACCCGGGCGGGTTTTCGATTTATATGGAAGGCATCGATCATGAACTACACCAAGCCGGCTCTTAATTTCGAGCAACAAATCGAAAGATTAAAGCAAAGGGGATTAACTATTACTGATGAATCCCGCACAGCCCATTATTTGTCAAACATCAGCTTTTATCGTTTAAGGGCATACACCTATCCTTTTCAGGACAATAACGATCCTGATCACCCTTTCATAAAGCCGGTATCTTTCGAAGATATAATTTCTCTGTATGTTTTCGACCACCGGTTGCGCTTGTTATTATTTAATGCTTTAGAAAAAGTTGAAATTTCTTTCAGGACTAAGTTGGTTTACGAGTTTTCACAAAACAATGGTAGCCATTGGTATGAAGATCCTGCGATGTACCGTAACGCCTACCGTTTTAATACTGATGTCAATCAATTATATGACGAAATAAGCAGGTCAAATGAGACCTTCATTGACCATTATTTCACCAACTACTCAAATCCAATCAATCCTCCTGCTTGGATGAGTCTTGAAGTTGCTTCAATAGGTTTATTGAGCAAGTTATTTATTAATCTGAAAAAAGGGCCGGAAAAAATTAAGGTGACCAATGAATTTGGCTTAACAAAGCCTGAAATTTTGGAAAGCTGGATACATTCTTTGACAACTTTGCGAAATATCTGTGCACATCACGGAAGGTTATGGAATAGAAGATTTATCATTCAGCCTACTATTCCATATAACACCCTGCACCGGTACATTAAAAATAAGAATATCCATACCAATAAACTTTATGCTTTAATTAGTTGCATAAATTTCATTTTAAATATCATAAGCCCAAACAGCAGTTTTATCCCAGAACTAAAACAGGTAATTAATTCATGTCATTTGGTTGACTTACATGAAATGGGATTTCCTGTTGATTGGGAAAATGATCCATTTTGGCAAGCCTGAGGTCTATCAATCTAAAGTCTCTGTACTAACAGTCTATCATAAAAAATGAAACTACAATTTAAAGAACAACTCTTCCAGATACAGGCCGTAAAAGCAGTAGTCGATTGCTTTAAGGGGCAACCCATGGCTACTATCACCCCAATTCCTTAATATACCATCTATATTTTTCTTAATTTCTTAAAACATTAAAAAGCTTTATATCTTAACTTTAAAAATATATCTGGCCAATATACATCTATATTTTTCTTCGAAAAATTCCCTTTGGCAACACCTATCCATAAATTTGTTATGATGATTTTTATGCCTTGTTAAAGGCTTAAGATTCTTCTCACTGAATTAAAAAAGTTAATCTAAATAAATGCACATATGAAACAAACACTGGTTATTTTGTTCCTCCTGGTTTTGACCCAGTTTATTACCGGGTGTTACCAAACCGACGACGGAACATTCACCGAGCCAATCACCATTTATGAAAAAATTGGTGGCACCTGGCTCCTTACCAAGATTACCGAGGTTGACGAAATTGCTGTGGCAAGTTCGCTGAAACCCGACAACATTACTCTAACCAACTACTTCAATTTCAAAACGTTTACCATCACATTGAATGTTGACGAAAACAATCAGCCAACAACGTTCGAAGTTGGAGGAAGCTCACCTGAGTTGTTCCTGAAAAACGGCTACTGGGACCTCAGCAATCCTTTTCCGAATACCGATGCTACGGCTGTAAAAATCAGGCTGTATTCCGATGATTCAAAATCGGATCCGGTTGATGAACTCGACATCATGGCGCTGCCCGGCAGAAGGGCAACCCTTGAGTTTTACCTGACCCGCGAGGCAAACGATATTCCGTATGTAACTTACCAATATGCACTGAAACTTCAAGAATAGCCTGCCATGAATAAAAGAAAAATAAATATACTAATCACCGCCCTTTTACTGCCTTTGTTTACACTGGCACAGGGACGGATAGCTGAAATCTGGACTCAGCCGGCAGTATTCAATGCCGACGAACAGGTTACCTTCTTTTTCGACCTGACAGGAACCGACCTGGCAAATGTTGCCGAACAACAGGGGGTTTGCGTGTGGACCTGGTACCCAAGTGATCCGGGCGAAAGCTGGGGAAACCCTTCCGATGCCAGTAAACTTAGCCATGTTGAAGGGAACATTTGGAAATGGGACCTTGTCCCGACTGAATTTTACGGTGTTAGCGCCGATGTTGTCGATGCATTCTACGGGCAGCTTCAGACCCATTCGGGAAACAACATTGTATTTTTTGCCCCCGACCAGAATCCACCTAACCATATTACAATGTATGGTTTGAACACAATTAAGGCAGAAGATGCAATAATTGATTATTACCCGAAACAGTTCTCGCTCGACCGCCCTGTGTCGATATTGCTGAATGCAAACCACGTTTACCCCGACCAGTGCGGCGACAATCCTGTTATGGGCGAACTGGCTGCTGCACCTAACGTTCATGTCCATTCCGGAATTGATAACTGGTCGGTTATTGTTGAGAATAATCCAGGTAACATTGCCAAAACAGGCCTGACCCATTTGGGCGATGGGATTTACCGCTGGGATTTCATTCCACGTGAATATTTCGGCCTCGATAAAGATTATGTGGCTACAAGCATCAATGCAGTATTTGCAAGCAGCGACTGGGCCTATATTGGGAAAAATGTGAATTGTACCGACTTCTATATTGAAGTGCCGGAGCAGGAAGAATTACCAATTCCTGAATTAAACTTTTTCCCTTCAAAATTCAGCAAAAAGGACATTATCTGTATTATCCGCAGCGATAACGAGCCATACGTCAGCTCGATGACATACACAATAACTGCAGGTTCAAAAACAATTACCGGTTCATTCGAAGGTAACAACAGCAAACTTTCGGCCTATATAAACCTTGCCGATGAACTTAAAGATGCAGGTAGTATCGATAAAATAAATATTGTGCTTATTGACAACACCGGAAGGACAGTCTCTGAGAACGATATTCCGCTAGTACAATTAAACGATTAAAACTTATAACTATGAAGAATTATAATCGACCTAAATATATATTCATCATTCAGATAGTTACCATGATAATCGGTTTTGTTGTGCTGAGCGTTGTTGGTTTTGCACAGAATAAACCTGTAAAAGGAACTATTGTTGATCAGAACAATGCCACGTTGCCCGGAGCAACAATACTTGTTAAAGGAACAACAAACGGGGTAATATCCGATGCCGAAGGAAATTTTGAAATTACCACCTCTGAAGGAAATACCCTCGTAATATCTTACATAGGTTATAAAACGCAGGAAGTTGCTGTGAGCAGTTCCGACCTTGGAACAATTAAACTCAGGGAAGACTTTGTAACACTTAACGAAACCGTTGTTGTAGGGGTTGGTTACGGCACAATGCGTAAGTCGGATTTAACCGGAGCAATTGAATCGGTGAATGCCGAAGAAATGAAAAAAGGAGTAATCTCCTCAACCGAACAGTTATTACAGGGTAAGGTTGCCGGTTTAACCGTGATACAGGGATCGGGTGACCCGGCCAGTGGCGCTTCACTTCGCTTGCGGGGCGGAACCTCTCTCTCGGCAAGCAACGGCCCGCTGATCGTAGTGGACGGAATTCCCGGAGTTGATTTTAACACAGTTCACCCTTCCGAAATTGTTTCGATTGATGTTCTGAAAGATGCATCAGCTTCTGCAATTTACGGGTCGCGTGGCGCCAACGGGGTAATCATTGTTACAACCAACCGGGCCAGCCAGGGTAAAACCATGCAATACCAGGGGTATGTTGCAGTTGGCCAGACATCCCGGCATGTAGATGTATTATCGGCTGACCAGTGGAGGGCCTGGGTACGTGAAAACGAAATAGTTGAAGCTATCGACTATGGAGGTAATACCGACTGGCAGAAAGAACTGGAGCAAACTGCCATTACCCACTCACATGTAATCACTTTCAACAGCGGAAGTGAAAACGGGGGATACAGAGCATCGGTAAATTACCTCGACAATAAGGGTGTAATCAAAAACACAAAGCTCGAACGCCTGGGAGCGAGCCTTTCGGCATACCAGTTCGGATTCAATAACAAATTAAAGCTTGAAGCAGGTATCAATGCAAACTTTGATAAATGGAACCCTTACGACGGACGTATTTTTGAACGTATACTTAATCTAAGCCCTACCATTCCGGTATATAACCCCGACGGCAGCTTTACCCGCATAGGCGGTACCAAATACGACAACCCTGTTGAGATTCATACGAACCGTTTTGCAGAAAATACCCGCCACCGTTTGCTGGGTTACGGAAAAGCCGAACTTGAAATTATCGAAGGATTAAAAGCTGTTGCAAACCTTTCGTACGAATACAATTCGATGCAGGCACGCCTTTACAAACCCAGTTATGCCGTAATGGAAGGAACTGCCGATAAAGGTTTCGGCCAACGCACGCTGGGCGATTACACTACCATGCAGATCGAAACTTATCTTACTTACGACAAACAACTTAACGACGACCATAAGATAAACCTGTTGGGTGGTTATTCATACCTCGACAATACATACGAAGGTTTCGGGGCATTACGTCGTGGTTTTGATACCGACCTGTTCCTTTATAACAACCTGGGAGCCGGACAAGACTATCGTGCCGGAGATGTTTACTCATATAAAGGCCAGGCAAAACTGATATCGTTTTTTGCTCGTGCCAACTACAACTTTAAAGGCCG
>JAFGEV010000167.1 GCA_016931385.1 Prolixibacteraceae bacterium | reverse complement strand
TCGTTCGATCTTGAAAAGACACTGGCTGCCTTTGAAAACAAATTCGGGCAATACTTTAAACAGATAAAGTGGGTAAACATGGGAGGCGGCCACCTGATGACCCACAAGGATTACGATGTTGACCATCTTGTTGAACTGTTAAAAGATTTCAGGCAACGTACAGGCCTCGACGTGATCCTTGAACCCGGCAGCGCCTTTGCCTGGGAAACAGGCTACCTGGTATCGACCGTAATCGATGTGGTGGAAAACAAGGGCATCAAAACCGCTATGCTCGACGTATCGTTTGCCGCACACATGCCCGACTGCCTAGAAATGCCTTACAAACCCCGCATCATGGGCAGTTATTTTGACCCCATGGCCGGAAAGCCCACTTACCGCATGGGAGGCAATTCCTGCCTCTCGGGCGATTATGTTGGCTCCTGGTCGTTCGACAATGAACTAAAACCCGGCAACCGCATCGTTTTCGAGGACATGATCCACTATACCATGGTAAAAACCACTTTCTTTAACGGCGTAAACCACCCCTCAATCGGAACCTGGAATGACAACGCTGGTTTTAGGTTATTGCGGAAATTCGGGTATGAAGATTTCAAGGGGAAGCTATCATAAAATACCAAATTCCAGATTCCAAATAACAAAATCCAAATTCCACAAAGTTGAGGCTGAGGTTAAGGTTGAGATTGAGAAGATACAAAGTATCGTGCATCGAGTAGCAAGTATCGGGTAACCAACCCTAAAACTTGTAATTCCACGTTACCGAGGGGATAATGGGCAACAACGCTGCACCTTTTACCTGTTCGTTCTGCACGTAATAAAAACTGATGTTCTTCCGGTTGTAAATATTGTATATGCTGAACACCCACGAACTCTTTTCTTTCTTTTTATTCTCCAAATGAAATGAAAGGTCGAGGTGGTGTACGGCCGGCAACCTCACGTTATTTGGGTGGGGAATATAATAATTAAAATCGCTAATATGATGTTTGTACCCTTCAAACTCATCAGGAAGGATTGCCGGGATGGTGTAATTTGAAAACGAAATTAAATGGCCGCTCATGTAATTAAAATTCAGCGTTAAGCGTTTGTTGAATTTTGCATTTTGACTTGTTTCAAACTCTTTGGTTATTTGCAGCGAAATGTTGTGGGGGCGGTCGTACATGTACGGGTAGTACCCCACGTGGGCCAGCTCATCGTATTTCCGGTACGAACGGGAATACGTGTAGCTCAACTGGCCGAAATAACTGCCAAGCCGGTATTTTGCGAACAGTTCGATCCCATACGAAAAACCTTCGCCCACCATCACGCTTTCACCCCATTGATTTTCATTTATTTTGAAATTTTCTTTGCCCGGTTTGTAATCGATTACTTTGTCCATGGTATTGAAATAGGCCTCTCCCGATAGTTCAAGCCCTTTGTCGTTCAGGTAATACAAGCCAATTGATGAAAGGTTTGAAGATGAAGATTCGAGCGATGCATTCGAAAGCACCCACATGGTAGTGGGCAAACTAAGCGAAGGGTTGGTCAACTGGTGCAAGTGCTGAACCATTATTGAATAACCTGCTTTAAGCGAAAGGGAAGGTGAAAGGGGATAACACGCCGAAAAACGTGGCATAAGATGAAATTCATACTTCTCTCCCCTTTTCAGTGACGACAGGCGGAGGCCGGCACTCACCCTCAATTTTTCACCCAAAAGGAATTCGTCATTAACATACAAATCAACAACCGGGGCCTGGTAGTGTGAACTTAAACCTGCCTGTACCGTGTCAAGATCGGTTTTTTCGGGCTGAAAGAACAGGTACGACAATTTTGTGCCAAATTTTATTTTATGTGCATTGTCGGGGTAGTAATCAAAATCGTATTTCAGGCTGGCATCGGCCAAAGACGAATAGGTATCGATATTGAGCGTGTCACTGGTGCTTTTCATTTCATACAGGTGGCTGTAGTTGTAGCTGCTGAAGTAGGCCGTAAGGTTTGAAAAGAGCTTTGAGCTGAAAATATGGTTCCAGCGCGCCGAGGCCGTGTAGTTTCCCCAGCTAAACTGGTATTTTGTTGAACTGTTCCCGGCAAAATAGTTATCATCTTCATTCCCGACAAAGAACTCATCGTTTCCGCCATAAAAACTCACGAACAACCTGTCACTGTTTGAGAGTTCGAAATTGGCCTTCCCGTTCAGGTCCCAAAACGAGTAGTACACTTTCATGTCGTTATCGGTGAGGTAAAAATACAAGCGCAAGGGCAGGTCGAGCCAGGTTGCCCGCCCCGACAGCATGTACGAGGCTTTCCCTTTTATAATTGGCCCTTCGATGGTATATTTCCCCGAAAGGGTACTAAGCGATGCTTTGCCTGTATGCTCATGCAGGTTCCCTTCTTTCATCCTGATATCGAGCACTGATGAAAGGCGGCCACCATACTGAGCCGGGATAGTGCCCTTGATGAGGTTGGCCTCCTTAATGGCATCGTTGTTAAACACTGAGAAGTAGCCAAACAGGTGGTTCACGTTGTATACCGGCACCTCGTCGAGCAGGATAAGGGTTTGGTCGGGGCTGCCGCCGCGCACCGAAATACCGGCCGTACCGTCGTTACCGGCATTGACCCCCGGCAGCGACTGAATAGCCTTCAATACATCGGTTTCGCCCAAAACAACCGGAAGGTTTTCAATTTCGCGGGCAGTAAGCCGGTTTTCGCCCATTTGCACACCGCTCAGGAAATATTGCCTGCGTGATTCGGTAACCGTAACTTCCGAAAGGACATTGTCAGAGCTTAGACCGATGTTTAGTATACTGTCGGTTTTCAAATCAATAAAAATGGTCTGGGGTTCATAACCAACAAAGCTAAAAACCACCTGCTGCTTCCCACCCGGAAGTTTCAAACTAAAAAAGCCATAATCGTTTGAGCTGGTTCCCTGTTTAGCCCCGGGATTGTAAATGGTTGCACCAACCAGGGTCTCTCCTGTTCCGGTATCGGTGATTTTGCCCGAAAGGGTATGTTGGGAATAAGCAATTTGCGATAAAAGGATTAACAGTGGAAGTATTTGGTATTTCATTTTTGGCGGCCTTTCAAAATTGGTTATATACTTTCACATAGCGGGTACAGGAACCCAGTATGCCCATGCCATTTTGAACATTTGAGTATAAAAATGAGGGAACATAATTTAAAGGCGGCATATCCTCAGCGATGTATTCTCCCCCTTTTTCAGAAATTAATTTCGACTTTAAATAATTGCTGTAATGCTCATCCGTGTTGTATACCAATATGCTGTCCTGTTTCCAGGAGTCGTACGAATTCCAAAAATCGAAAGTAATGGTCTCCCCGTTAAAATTATTGTCATCCAAAAGGATAAAACGTTCATGTTCAAAACAATACTCCCCGCTTCCCTCGTAATTGTAAGTAATATTAAACGGATCGGCATAGGCTGAACCTGAATAAAGATTATATTGTAAGTTCCGGTATGAAAGGATCGTGTCGGGGTTAATTTCATACATGGAAATGAAAATGCAAATCCAATAAAAATTTTTTTTATCAGGGTTGTCGGTTAATGTTAAATAAAAAGGACGATGGCTCAATATGCTGTCTGTTTCGTTAAGCGTGGTAATATTGGCATTAAAGTCGATTTCAGGCGTAAATGTTTCGGCCCGGGCTATTTCACCTTCGGGTGTTTCAACAACAACTTTATAAGCAGCAAGCTCTTTGGCAACGTTTCCTGCTCTGTATATTCCATTTCCCTGGTAGTGAAGTGAACCCAACGCTTCATCATTTTCGAACAGGGTTACCCTTGCATCACCGATCACCTCAAAACCGGCAGTATCGGTACTTACGCCCGAACGGTGCAACGAAACCGAAATGGTGTCGCCGGGAACAATAAGGCCGTTTAGCACAATGCTGTTTTCAAGCGGGAGTTCTACTTCAACATCTACCACACAGCGATATAAAAAGACCAGGCCAAGAAAGATAATAAGATACTTTTTCATCATTTAGACCACAGGTTATAGGTTAAGGAAAATTTAATTGAACGTTGCAAATATTCAACACCTATTCCCGGACTTCTTTTTGCAAGATAATCATCTGATATAAAAAAACTGTTGTTTTTGAGAGGTGCTTCAATATAAAGTTCCCAACCAATTTTTTTGTAATCAGCCCCAATACCTAAATGAGATATTGACTCCCATTTATTTCTCAATACATCAGTTAAATAAAGATTTATTCCGACACCCCCAAAAACATACAAATGCTTTATCAGGAAGAATTTTAAACTAACAGGTACTTTTATTGAAAAAACAGGGTATTCGTCATTCAAACGATAAGAATTTAAGAATATCAATCTTTCTGATGGTGAAGAAGTTGAGATTTTTTCCTGATATGTTTTTATATCATTATATGATAACGCATAATGATTATATTCTAAGTTGGCTTTTGCACCGATTTGAATTTTACTAACTGGCCGAAAAGTGAAAAATGCACCCAACTCAATGGGTATTGTACTATTAACTTCTGGTTGTAAAATAAAAAGTTCATTTTCCAGAGGTTTAATAATTGAATATCCCGAAGAAACATTGATCCCTGCATGGAAATTCTCCTGAGCTGATAATTGAAATGCAAAGAATAAAAAGAAAGAAAAAATAAAATTGTGTTTCATATCATTCAATTTATTAGATAAAAAGACTGCCAATTAATCAATTTGTAAGATTAATTGGCAGCCGGTCTTTTTAGTCATGTATTGTCATCCACCAACGCGTTGTTACATGGTTGTTCCAATATTGGTGACTGGATTCTGTACATACTGGAGGAAGAAAGTTTGAATATGGTATAGTAAAATCATCATCACAATAATAAAAATAGTAATAATGTTGTGATAAAGAATTTCCAAAAGAAGTAGTTTGAGTACTGTGATGATCTAAAAAATAATGAGTAATTGTACCAGATGTATTTGCATCATTCCCCCCGAAAACCATATCATGCAAAATGTAATACATTATATCAGGATTATTAAACCATATACCAAATAATCCCTTTTTCTGACAAATATTTTTAATACAAAAATAATTAGCAGTAACGTATCCCCAATCATTTAATAGACATGAATAATATAATTTTGACATTATCCTGTATTCAGAATTTGCTGATTGTTGCGGCCCATCGTCATAACGAACTTCATATCCATCTTCGTGATTTTGAGATAAAACACTATATGGAGCTTCAACTGTAAGTGATTTCAACATAGGAAAAGAACCGTTATTCACTAAAACTTCATTGGCAATGTAATCATCTTTTGAACGGATAGTAAGCAGTTTTTGCAAATCATTGGTTTCATTATAAAGCTTGTCACCTTCAAAAAACCGGTAAATTACATTATCTATTTTTACAATGCCTTCTTTATTTAACACATTATGCTATAATGTATTGTAGAACGGATATTTCACTTCATTATCTCCTTCTTTAAAATACCCAAACGATTTTAAATTGTCTAAAATTTTAAAAAACTCCTTTTCATCTGTCATCGAAAGAGCTTTCTTACTTTCATTTGCCAGAAACACATAAGAAGAAGTGTAATTTAGCTTATTACATAATGCTTCAAGTTCAGGATCAGAATAATCACTTAATAATCTGGCAAGCTCACCAGCTTCACCTGTACAGTTAAAAACCAAATACCCATTCTCGCTTCCAACTTCAATTCCTTCAATATTGAAGGTTTCAGTTGCAATTTGCTTCTGGGTTGAATCGAGGATTTCATTTTCCCTTTCGCAGGAAAAAAGGATCACACTCAAACTGAATAAAAACATGAAATACTTGTTCATAATTATTTACATTTGTGGCCGGGGAGTGGAGGCTCCCCTAAAGCCGTTAATCTTTGTATTAATTGGTGTTCACGAGGCAGCGTTATTTTCGGATGGCGCTGCCTTTATTTATGGTACAATAATTATTTCAACAATTGCACCACTGCCAGGCTTAACAACGCCATACGCCTGTTTACTTTACCGTTTCATAAAGCAAACAGGTTGTTTCTTCTAATTTCACATAGGCATACGTTTTAAGAATAACTTCATATGTGCAGTTACAATGTTTCCGGTTTATTGAAAATGTGCGTTTTACAGAATTAATGTACCCGGGCATAGTTGCTAATTTGGTTACAGGATTATGTTTAAGCCGTGAAGTTAAAAAAAAAAAAACGATTAGTACAAATATTTATACTATTTTTTCCTTCTTTAGATTATATTTTTAGCTATTCTCTTTTATGCAGCTTAGTTAAAATTACCAAGAATCAAAAACAACACAACCCAAACTTATACAATGAACCACCCCTCAATCGGAACCTGGAATGACAATACAGGTTTTAGGTTTTTGCGGAAATTCGGGTATGAAGATTTTAAGGGGAAGCTTTCATGATAGATCACAAATCACCCCTAAATCCCCTGAAGGGGACTTTTATTGACTACCATATTATAAACATATTTCCACTTGAAGAATAAAGATCAAATACCAAGTTCATAACTCCAACTCATTAAAAATCATTCCTCCTTCACAACTTTCCCAGTATAAATTGAATCACCATCACTAATCGTGTAAAGGTAAATCCCTTCCGATGGAAAAACCGACATGGGAACGGGGTACTCATACAAAGAATAAGTCTCAATGTTTTCTTCAAACAACTGTTTCCCGTTCAAGTTATAGAAGTTTAAAGTAACACCTTCAGCATTCAGCCTTTCAACCGGCACTTGCAGGTAAAGTCCATCAGAAAAAGGATTGGGAAAAAAGTACCAGTCGCTAGCAGCAACCTTGCTTTTTGGCTCAGGATTGTAATACTCACCCGAATGGTATGAAATGAAATAATTCCTGAAACTATGGTACTGTTCATACGGGGCATAATGAAGGTTGCAGTACTCATCAAACCCGGTTATGATCGGATATAACGAGTACCTGTGTGAGAGGGAATCGAAAGCTGTAATGAAGCCGCAATCGCCAATGCCTGCATGATTTTCGGGAAACAGGAATGACCGTTTGAGGTTTTCAGGAATGGCAAAATATTTTTCAGTGTAATCAACATCTTCAGCAAAAGGTTTCTCCCCTCCGCCACCGTACCTCAACAAATTATCGTGAACGTAAACAAACATGAAGGAGCAGATTTTGTCATTGACATACAAAGGGACAAACCATTCGTTTTTGCTGGAAAAATACCGCCCACTTTGAATAAAAAGGCTGTCGGACATAAAATAGTCCGATA
>JAFGEV010000166.1 GCA_016931385.1 Prolixibacteraceae bacterium | reverse complement strand
GGATTTCTTCGGTAATGGATATCGGCCTGAAAAAGTCGCAAACTGAAAAAATAAAAGTCGAAGGCGGGATAGGGATCATCAACAGCCGGCTGTCGGTTGAAGGGCCTCTTGTTAAAGATAAGCTTACATTTATGGCCGGTGTGCGTTCAACCTACTCGGAATGGATGTTGAAACTATTAAACAATTATCAGCTTCAGCAAAGCAAAGTAAATTTTTACGATTTCCATGCCAAGTTCGACTACACCATAAACCCAGCCAACAAGCTAAGCCTTTTTGCATACGGCAGCAACGATTATTTCTATTATTTCGAAAATGCAGAGTATGGTTACGGAAACCTTATTGGATCGGTAAAATGGAATCAAATTTACAACAACCTTAATTCGGGTAATCTTACGGTGAATTTCAGCCGCTACGATTCCGATGTGGCTGATTTCAGTACGAAAAATTATGAATACAAGCTGAAAACATCGATTGAAGAGGAGCAGATTGCCTATCATTTTTCATCGAACCAGTTTGTCAGGCATAAGATCAACGCTGGAATAAGCGCCATACGATACTTTACCAACCCCGGGAGTTCTTCGCCTTATTCCGATAGCTCAGCTGTAGTGGGCGTGTCAATGCAAAATGAAAATGCCTTTGAAATGGCGGTTTACCTCGAAGACGAATTCGACATCACACCCGAAGTGGCCCTGATTGCCGGTCTTCGGTACTCGGGTTTCATGCTTACCGGGCCGGCCACTGTTAAATCCTACGTTGAAAACAATCCGTTGAATATGCATACTGTTTTAGGTGAACAAACCTACAACAATGGCGATGTTGTGAGCTTTCAACATGGAGCTGAACCAAGGCTGGCATTGAGGTACGAGTTTATGAACTCAGGATCGGTAAAACTGGGCTATAACCGTACCATGCAATACATCAGGCAAATATCGAACAGCGCTTCAATCACCCCGGCCGACTACTGGAAAGCCAGCGACCAGTTCATCTCGCCACTTATTTCGGATCAGTATGCTATTGGTTTCTTTAAAAATTTCAGGGATAATACGATTGAAACCTCGCTTGAAATATATTATAAAGACATCCAAAACGAAGTGGATTACAAAAACGGGGCTAAGCTTATCCTGAACGATGACCTTGAGCAGGTGTTAATTAACGGGTCGGGCAGGGCTTACGGGGCTGAACTGATGGTTAAAAAATCAACAGGTAAACTTACAGGGTGGCTCGCTTATACTTATTCCCGCTCTTTCAGAAAAATGGATGGTAAATATGATGAAGAAATGATCAACAATGGGAAATGGTATCCTTCGAATTACGACAAACCCCACGACCTTACCATTGCAATGAATTACAAGCTGTCGAGAAGGTTTACCTTTTCGGCAAACTTTACATACAGTACAGGCAGGCCCGTTACCCTGCCCGAGTATAAGTATTCTATTGGCAGCCAGGAGGTCATTTATTATTCAGAAAGGAACAAATACCGAATGGATGACTACCACCGGCTCGACCTTGCACTGACTTACGAGGGCAGCCTGCTCAGACACCAGAAATGGAGGAGCAGCTGGACCATTTCGCTTTACAACGTTTATGGAAGACACAACCCGTTTTCGGTGTATTACACCAAACAGAAACCACACAGGCTGAACGGGTACAGGACTTATGCAATGTATCAGTTCTCGGCCATTGGTGTGCCGGTTCCAAGTTTTACATATAATTTCTGGTTTTAATAAAAATGAAGAAACACCTGATATATATATCAATGCTGATTGCGGTTTTACTAACAAACTGCGAAGATATTTACGAACCCGATATTGAAGAATATCCCAATGCGCTTGTGGTTGAATGCATCCTTACCGACCAGAATGAATACACCCAGGTGAAGCTTACACGATCAGCTGGTTTTAAAGAACATTCGTACTTTGCGAACGAGAAGGGCGCTGTTGTTAGCATCGAATCGGAAAGCGGTGAAAAATGGGAAACCACAATGCTGAGGGCAGGATATTACGAAACAAACGAACCTGTTGCCACAAGGGAAGGAGAAGGTTATTTTGTGAAGATAATCACTGCCGATGGTGAAGAATATCGATCGGAAGTTGAAGTGATGGTACCCTATTGTCCAATAGATTCAATTTACCTTACCGATACCTTAATGAAAGATGTGATGCTTAGTTATTGGGGCGAACCGGTTGTAAAATATTACGGGGGGATAACTTTTTCGGTAAAACCAATTGTTAAGCCCGAAGCCAATGTTGGTTTTCTGTACAAGTGGAACGCACTGGTGAACCAGTACATTTATACAGCTGACCCCCCCACAGAATTTCATTATTATTGCTGGGAAGAACTGTATTCCAACAAGATTTATGTTTACGACTACGGACAGGAAGACCACATTAATGAACTTCCTATGGGTGACTTGCATTTTTTATCAGACTATGCGATGAGTCCATTACCCATTGATTCATCATTGTACGAGGGAACTGTATTTATGGAATACAGCACAGGTTTATATTATCATCTAAGGCAGTTTTCAATTACGGAAAAAGGAGCCAGGTTCTGGCGCAGCGTTAAAAAACAGACTGAGGCATCGGGAAAACTATTCGACCCGGTTGAGGAACAGATAATTGGAAATATTTATTGTGTATCTGATTCATCGAAGGTAGCTTTTGGCTATTTCAACACGGCATCGTTCAGCGACAAGGTTGTAAAAGTGACCCTGGTAACCGAGCCTTTCTCGGCTGTGCAATCAATTGATGTGATGCCCGTGCCGCCCGATCAGGATTTTAAATGCGGCGTTGGTGAAAATTATTTTAATGTAAAACCCGATTTTTGGTTCTAGGACTCAAAAGTGATGAAAAATAAATCAAAATATTTCCTGATCGTTTTTACGATTGTATTTCATATAACGGTTTCTGCAAATCCGGTTTACCGCTCGGAAAAACACAACCTGCAGATAAATAAAACACTTTTTGTGTCGGGTGAAAGCATCTGGTTCAAAAATACCCTTATCGAACGGGGCACATCAAATCAGTCGATATTGTATGCCGATATTTGTGATGAGGGGAAGATAATCGCTTCGAGGATACTTTTAAGGGAAAACAACCATTGGCAGGGTGACATTGGGATACCCGATTCGCTGCAAACAGGAATTTATATTTTCAGGGTTTACACCGGCAATGCCTCTGGTGAGCCCGATGTTGCATCGATGCCGGTTATGGTGATCAATCGTTTTGGGAATAACGATACGAACGAAGCCCGCAAGAAAAAGCATTCATACGAGCCTTTGGACCTGATAAACTTTTTGCCCGGTAAACAAGGCAATGCACTTTTAATTTATGCTTCTGAAAAAGAATACAAAACGGATGAGAACATTGAATTTATGATAGAAAAAAACGATGTGCCTATGCAATCAGGTGTGTCGTTTGTGGTATACAAAATCCCCGACAGTCTCAATAACATAAAAACAATGCCGGTTGAGCCGGTTGTTGAATATCGCGTGGGTGACAATGTAAAAATTTTTAATAAACTAACCTTGAGTGGGCAGGTGTTAACGGCAGAGGGCAATGAACCTGTTCAAGATGAAATGGTTTATTTTTCGATACCCGATTCTGTACCCCAGATAAACTATGCAAGGACAGATAAAAAAGGGGAATTCAATTTTCAGCTTGATGAATATTACGGATCAAAAGATGTCATCATTCAAACGAAATCGAAGGAACAGCAGATGAATATAATTGTGTATTCCAACCTTCTTTCACCTCCCGTCAAGATTCCTTATTACATACCCGAAGTAGTTGAAAAAGGTAGCTTTGCCGAACTTGCCGTGAAAAGGGCACAGCTTCAAAAAGCATATTTCTCAGGAAATATGATAAAAGCTGAAAGTGCTGAAGAACAATATCCGTTTTACGGGGAACCACCTTTTGTCGTTATTCCCGGCAGGTATATCGACCTGAATAATTTTGAAGAGATTATACTTGAATTGCTTCCGCTTTGCCGCATTCGTAAGGGAAAAGACATTTCAGGGCTTCGGATATTCGATCCTGTTAATACCGGGTATTTCGACAATCCTATGATGTTAGTCGATGGGGTGCCTGTGCATAATATCAGTGAAATGATTTCGCTAAACTCACCTAAAATCAGACGGATTGAAATACAACCCAGTGTGCGTTGTTATGGCGATTTGCTTATTGAGAGCGCGCTTTCGGTAATTACAACACATGGTGGGTTTCATGACATAAACCTGACTCCAAATGCCATCAGGCTCAATATTGAAACCTTTTACCAACCCGGAGAATTTCCGGGCAATAAACCTCAGCCTCAGAAAAAATTTGCCGATTTCAGAGATGTTTTGTGTTGGATGCCTGTAATTGACAATTTCAAGGGAATTACACGTGTATACGTGCAAAGCTCGCACGAAAGGGGGAATTACATTGCCCTGGCTCAGGCTGTTGATACATCGGGAAAAGTACACCGTTCGGTTTTTCAATTTACCATTAATTAAAAACAGAAAGTAATGAAGGGCAATATTGTATTCTCCGTGTTTGTTTTGCTAAGTTTTTGTTTTTTACAGAGCCTTGCAGAAAATGGAAAAGGGCTGAAGCAGGAAAAAACCAGGCTATACGGAACGATTTACCATTTTCCTCTGGGGCTCGAAGGGTCGCCTTACCTTAATGATGACTGGCAACTTGGCGACATTACACTTGTAAATGGCGAGATCGCT
>JAFGEV010000165.1 GCA_016931385.1 Prolixibacteraceae bacterium | reverse complement strand
TATCTCATCAATATTAAACGGCGTTTCCTGGTACACGTAATAATTCAACCAGTTTGAAAAAAGCAAATTGGCATGTCCCCGCCATTTTACCAACGGTTTCAAATTGGGATTATCGTTTCGGTAATAATGCTTCGGTGGTTTAATTTCCATTCCTTTACCCAGATCCCTGACATATTCTTCATGTAAATTGGAGGCAGCATATTCGGCATGGCCTGTTACAAAAAATTTACGGCCATTTCGTTCCTGAACAACAGCCACGCCTGCTTCATCCGATCTGGCAATAACTTCCAGTTGTGGAATCTCTTGTATGTCGGGTTCCCTTATTTCGGTATGCCGAGAATGCGGAATGTGAAATTCATCGTCGAAACCACGAAATATTGGTAGGTTTGAAAAATTGGCCGTATGACGAAATACTCCGAACATCTTTTCATCCAAAGAGTATTTCGGCACCTTGTAATAATGGTAAAGAGCAGCCATCGATGCCCAGCAGATAAAAAACGACGATTGTACATTGTGTGCAGCCCAATCAAATATTTCTTTCAGTTCATCCCAATAGGTCACATCCTCAAATTCAAGCTGTTCAACTGGTGCGCCGGTAACAATCAGGCCGTCATATTTGCGGTGTTTTATTAAGTTGAAGCTCGTGTAAAAAGCCTGCATATGTTCAGCCGTGGTATGCTTCGGAGTATGACCTTCAAGTTTTATCAGGTCGAGCTCAAGCTGCAACGGGGTATTCGACAGCAACCTGATCAGATCGGTTTCAGTAGTTACTTTCACAGGCATCAGATTCAGAATGGCAATGCGCAAAGGCCGGATATCCTGGTGCAGCGCCCTTGTTGTATCCATCACGAATATGTTTTCTTTCTTCAGTTCCTCAATGGCCGGAAGTTTATCGGGTATGTTTACTGGCATAATAAGCGTATTTTGAAGTTATTCTCTTAATTTTAACAGGTTAAGGTTGAGGTTGAGATTGAGATTTTTCTAAAAAATGCAGTTGAATAATCTCAACCTTTGCCTTTGCCTTAACCTTAATCTCGACCTTAGTCGAACGCCTGTTCCAGATCGGCCTTTAAATCATCGATATGTTCAATCCCAACCGAAAGCCTTAGCTGGTTTGGCAATACACCTGCAGCAAGTTGCTCGGCCTCGCTTAATTGTTGGTGTGTTGTGCTTGCCGGATGGATGATCAGCGTTTTTGCATCGCCCACGTTGGCCAGATGGCTGATAAGTTTTAGCTTGTCGATAAAAGCTGCGGCAACTTCTTTTCCACCTTTCACGCGGAAGGTCAATACCCCGCCAAAGCCGTTCTTCAGGTATTTCTTTGCCAATTCATTATACGGGCTGCTTTCTAATCCTGCATAATTCACTGATTCAACCTTTGGATGCTTTTCAAGCCAGCGGGCAAGTTCCAGTGTATTTTCAACCGTGCGCTGCACCCTGAGCGAAAGGGTTTCCAATCCTTGTATCAACAGGAAAGAATTAAACGGGCTGATTGCCGGGCCAAAATCACGAAGGCCTTCAACCCTTAGCCTGATGGCATAGGCTATGTTTCCAAACGGACCTTTATCTCCAAATACATCCCAGAAAACCAGGCCATGATAGCCTTCGGAAGGTTCAGAAAACTGCGGAAATTTTCCGTTGCCCCAATTGTAGTTGCCGGCATCGACCACCACGCCGCCAATGCTGGTCCCATGGCCGCCAATCCATTTCGTGGCCGATTCAACCACAATATTGGCACCATGTTCTATCGGTCGAAACAAGTAACCAGCTGCTCCAAAGGTATTATCTACAACGAAGGGGATATCGTGCTTTTTCGCAACTGCAGCAACTTTCTCCCAGTCGGGTACATTAAAGTTCGGGTTTCCGAGGTTTTCAACATAAATGGCTCTTGTATTTACGTCAATCAGTTTCTCAATTTCCAGGGCAGTATCGTCTTTTGCAAAGCGGACTTCAATGCCCAGTCGCTTAAACGCAACCTTGAATTGGTTATAAGTACCACCATACAGGAAAGGCGATGAAACAAAGTTATCGCCAGCCTGAAGTATGTTGTTCAATGCCAGGAACTGGGCAGCATGACCCGATGCGGTTGCCACGGCAGCTACGCCACCTTCGAGGGCTGCAACTCGCTTTTCAAATACATCGGTAGTTGGGTTCATTAGCCTTGTATATATGTTCCCGAATTCTTTAAGGGCAAAAAGGTTGGCCCCGTGCTCCGAGTTTTTGAAAACATAAGAAGTGGTTTGATAAATGGGGACTGCCCTCGAAAGGGTTGTTTCATCGGGGGTATGGCCTGCATGTAACTGCAATGTTTCGTAACGGTATTGTGTTGTCATAATGATAAATTTTAATTTTTTCTGAAATTGATACATATAATTTTGAGGCCAAGTTAGCCAAAATTTTATATGAAAAAAAAAACTGGATTAAGTTGAAAGGATGCGCATGTACACAAATACGAAGAACCCTGCTATTTGCTCATGCGCATAAGCATTCGCATCATCATACCCATGGGCATCATGCAACGGAAAGAAATGGTATGGATGCGGTTATTCATTCTGTATTGTATTACATCAACAAACATAGTTGTTGAAATTTCAGAAAAAGAAACAACGCAGGTTAAAAAAGGTTCATTTCATGTTTTCTTAACAGGAGGGTGGTGCGATTTGTAATCGCACTAAAATTCAGAAGGAATTTAAAAAGGGACGTGAGATTTTTAATCTCACGATTGAGGGTGTCTAAGAAGTTGATTTTAAATGTAAAATACTTACATTTTGAAAGTTTAAGCCTGAAGGGCTTAGTCATTTCAGCCCAAGGCATCGCCTTGGGTAATTGGGAGTTCAATAGCAAAGCGGGCTGAAGGCCCAGCTTAATCAATTTATAATAAATCAGATGCCCTTTCAGGGCGCAAAATTATTCTTCCTCTCAGAACCCAATGCGACT
>JAFGEV010000164.1 GCA_016931385.1 Prolixibacteraceae bacterium | reverse complement strand
TCAAAAGATTCATTTTACCGTGGCCAATATTCCCGGTAAGGAGCTCATGGCCACCATATTCGCCATCGGGCAGGAATTTGAAGCCAACTCCAGGGCTGTACATGTGCATGCCAGCTTGAATGAACCCATGCCGGGGCTTATTCCGGGTATGTACATCTCTGGGCACATCCATACCGATGAAAATTATACCCGTACATTACCCAACGATGCTATTGTTACAGAAGGAACTAAATCCTATATCTTTATTTTGGATGAATCGCTTGAAGCTGAAGAACACGAGGGGCATGAACATGAAGCAGTAGCAGAAAACGAAGAAGGACACGACCATGAGGCTGAGGAAAACCATGAGGAACATGATGGCGAAGCAGGACATGACGACGAAAATGGAGGTCATGTTATGGCTTTCCGCATGATAGAGGTAATAACCGGAAAACAAGATGAGGGATACACCGAGATTAAATTGCTCAATCCCTTACCCGATGATACGAAAATAGTAATGAATGCAGCCTATTATTTATTGGCAGATTTAGGAAAAGAAGAAACTGAACACGAACATTAAAAAATTAACACGATGAAAGAAATTAAAGCATTTATAAGACCCAATAAAGTAGATGACATAGTGCATCATTTAAAAGATGCAGGTTTTGAGAACATGACCATTTCATCGGCAGAGGGAACGGGAAAATTGCAGGACGAAACAGCATTTGTTTCGCAAAAATTTTCCATTACCGACAGCGAGGTGGCCAAACTTGAACTTGTTATCAATAAAAACGATGTGGACAAAGTAGTACAAATTATTTCGGAACAGGGCAAAACCTTAAATCCCGGCGATGGTATTATTTATGTTTCGGATGTAAGCCAAATTTACCGGGTGAAAGATGGTTTGAAAAATGGAAATTAATTAAATAAATAGCCGTGGCAGCTTACGGGTTGCCACGGTTTTTGCTAAATTGCAATTCAATGATTAATTGATTCCAAATTAACGATATAAGGCAATTCTCTCAGAATAATTAAAATGACAAACAACGAAATTGAAAAGAAACTCGAATCAAAAAACGTGAAGCCAACGGCCATGAGGAATTTGGTTTACAAAACCCTCGTAGATTCGGGAAAAGCCCTGAGTCTGGCTGATTTAGAGCAACAATTTGAAAAAGTGGAGCGTTCAACCATTTTCCGGGCGCTTAAAACATTCGAGGATAATTTTATTGTTCATACAGTTGATGATGGTTCTGGCTCGGTAAAGTATGCTGTTTGCGATGACGATTGTACCTGTAATATACATGACCTGCATGTTCATTTTTATTGTACACGTTGTGGCAGAACACGTTGCATGAAAGAACTTCCAATTCCCAACATTAAACTGCCTGAAGGATACACCTATGATAATGCGCAATTCATAATTAACGGTGTGTGTCCTCGCTGCGATTAAACTATGCAATAGTGTTGCACTAACTTATTGGTAATTTTGATGTTGAAATTATTAAAATGTCTAACATTAAAAATTATTAGTTATGAAAACTGGAAAATTTAAATTGACTTTTTTACTGGCAGGATTACTTATCTTTTCTGTATCTCAGGCGATAGCACAACCTCATTGTTGTAACTCAAATTGGTCGGCAAACGCCGATGCCCAATGGTGGAATAACAACACCCCGGCAGAATATGCCTTATCAACCGAACAAATTACGGAAATCAATGAGTTACGTAAAAACAGTTACGAAAAAAAGCTCCCAATCGAAAATGAGCTTCGCAGTTTAAGGATGGAATACCAGGCAGCCAATTCAAATCCAAACCTGGATGTAAAAAAGGTGAAATCACTGAGAAGCACTATCCGCGATAAAGAAGAAAAGATTGAGGATATCAACCTGGAAACAAAAGTTCAGGTAAAAAAACTTCTTACTGAAAAGCAACTCACCTACTTTAACAACAACAATTACAATTGGTGGGATATGTCGGAAAACTGTTGGTATGCCGGTAATATGGACATGAAATCACGCAGGCAAATGATGATGTCGCGTCGTAATAATTGCTGGTAAATGAGTTGGACAGAAGCGCCGGTTTTTACTCTTTTGGCGCTTCATTTTTTTAACAGATATTGCATTTATTAATTCTTAAAATTAATGATGTCATGAAGAAATTAATTTTCCTTATTTTATTTTTAGCATCCGCAAGCTTGGCTATCTCGCAGGAAAGAAACGAAAAACCCTATAAATTGATTGTAGGTGCCCGGGTGAATCCCCTTGTAATATATGACTTTGACGGAAACCGTACCGAAGCGTTACGGTTGCACGGGGAAATCGGAATGATGTGGAATAAACGCTGGTATTATTCAGTTGGTTACACACCTTTCATGAACAGCCTGTACACTTTCAACGAATACTGGTTTGTCGGTATGAATAAGAAAATTCCTGTATCGTTTGTAGCCTCGGCAGAATATATGGCCGACAATAATAAATTTATTTTACAAGGCGGACCAAACGTTAAACTCAAAGGCGGTAATGTGTTTGCCTTCCTGTTTACCCCTGCCGATAATATTAATTGGGGGCTGAAAGTTGGAGCGTTCATTCCGTTGAATGTAGTCCTTAAGGAAAGGAAGTAATGCAAAAATCAATATACAATATTCCTGAGATGGACTGTCCCTCGGAGGAGAACCTTATCCGCATGAAGCTGGATGGTGTTGACGGCATCCATCAATTGGAATTTGATATTGAAAACCGTAAGCTTTCCGTCTTGCATTTGGGTAAAAATGAAGAAATCACAAAACAACTGGAAAGCCTGAAGCTGGGTGCAAATCTTATTGAATCTGAGACCATAACTGATGCTGACTTTCAACCGGAAAGCACGGGCAGTCAGTCCAAATTACTATGGACGGTGCTGATTATCAATTTCAGTTTTTTTATTATTGAAATTACTACAGGTTTTATATCCGGCTCAATGGGATTGGTTGCCGATTCGCTTGACATGCTTGCCGATGCTGCTGTTTATGGCTTGAGTTTATGGGCTGTGGGGACAGCGGTTACCCGTAAAAAGAAAGTAGCAACATTAAGCGGATATTTTCAACTGGCACTGGCAGCTATTGGCTTCATTGAAGTCATCCGAAGGTTTATCGGAGTGGAAGAAATACCTGATTTCAGGATGATGATTGGAATTTCGATATTGGCACTTATAGCCAATTCCGTTTGCCTGTACTTGCTTCAAAAATCAAAAAGCAATGAAGCACACATGAAAGCCAGCATGATTTTCACCTCAAACGATGTGATTATTAATACAGGTGTTATCGTTGCCGGGGTTTTGGTATTGCTTACGCAATCGAAATACCCCGACCTGATTATCGGAGCAATCGTCTTTTTGATTGTGGTAAGGGGAGCTTTCAGGATTTTAAAACTAGGGAAATAAATTTAAAATCTTATGGCACATTCACACGGACATTCACATGCAACAAACAAAAGTTACGGAAAAGCTTTTGCCCTGGGTATTGGATTAAATGTAATCTTTATTGCCGTTGAAATCATTTATGGTTTAATTGCCAACTCATCTGCTCTGCTCGCTGATGCAGGACATAATGCCAGCGATGTGCTCGGCCTTGTTTTTGCATGGACGGCCATGTGGCTTGCATCCATCAAACCACGGGGCAAATACACCTACGGGCTTCGAAAAACAACCATCCTTGTTTCAATTTTAAATGCCCTTCTGTTGTTTGGTGCGGTAGCTGTTATCGCATGGGATGCCATTGGTAAATTTAAAAACCCTGAACCTGTGGCTGGCAGTCAGGTAATGATTGTTGCCGCCATTGGTGTAGTCATCAACACCTTAACTGCTTTGCTTTTTATGAAAGGCCAGAAAGACGACCTGAACATAAAAGGTGCATTTCTGCACATGGCAGCCGATGCCGGGGTATCGCTGGGTGTTGTTGTGGCAGGTTTGTTAATCAACCTCACCGGAAAACAATGGATTGACCCACTTACAAGTTTTCTTATCATTGCGGTTATCGTTTGGGGAACCTGGCGTTTGTTTACCGATTCAGTCGATTTAGCCTTAGATGCCGTACCCAAACATATTAACCTTGAAAAAGTCAGGGAATTTCTGCTGGCACAAAAAGGAGTGGAAAACATTCACGACCTGCACATTTGGGCAATGAGTACTACAAAGGTGGCATTGACAGCACACCTGATAATACCTGAAGGCATTAATGACAATTTTATAGGCGATTTGCAACATGAACTCGAACACGAGTTTGGTATCAACCATACCACGCTTCAAATCGAAAATAAAAGTATAGAAGAAGATTGTGAAATAGATTGCTAAATCTGGCTTATGGAAATAAAATATAAATCTACAATCACTTGCCCCGACTGCGGATACCAAAAAGAAGAAACAATGCCCGAGGATTCCTGTCAGTTCTTTTATGAATGTGAAAATTGCAAAACCATACTAATACCAAGGCAGGGAGATTGTTGCGTGTTTTGTTCGTATGGTTCAATTATATGCCCAGTATCCACAAAAAAATAAAACATTACTATTTT
>JAFGEV010000163.1 GCA_016931385.1 Prolixibacteraceae bacterium | reverse complement strand
AGCTTCCGAAGGTTTTTACTAACATTGCCTGAGGTTTTGCGTTCAAAATAGTAAAAAAAAATGAAAGTTGAAACTTTAATGGAACACAGGTAACGCGGATTGAGCGGATGGACACGAAAAAAATCCGTTAAATCCATATCATCTGTGTCATCAGCGTTTTATGGGAGAGATAATTTTTCGTCCCCTAGGCACACCTGAAATATTTGAATTTATAAGGCACAAATTGTAAACACTCACCATCGTGAGTTTTTTATTGTTACGATATTCTCCTTCAGAAACCTACGTTTCAATAATGGTTTTGATGGCATTCAGGAAAGATACATCATCAATCAGGGAAAGTTGTTCTGTAATTATATGTTTTAACTCAACTGTACTCATTGCAAATCATTTTATCCAAAAAAAATTATTTTTTCATCGAGATTGAAATTGAGTATTTAAAAATCACATCCGCAAACATTCCTATAAGATGTTGGAATGCATTACCTTTTCAGAAACTCCCGATTTGTTAACGATTCCTAAACCGTTTTCCGAAGCCTGAAAAAACCGTTATCTTTGTGGTTTAAACAAAAATAAAATGGGACTTTTTTATATACCAAAACCAAAACATTACAAGGTTGAGCCACGCTTTTGGGACCCTGAAAAGGAGAAACGCGAGGCTCGTGAACGGAGGATTAAGGCTGAACTTGGAATCAAGGACGAAGACGGGATTTACCGCCCCTACCTGAGCAAGGGCGATTTCAGGAAAAGCCTGGCCAATACCAAATGGGCGCCCAATATCCAACGCCGCCGTTCAAACATCAGGTTTATCGTATTGATTGCCCTGCTGGCAGGTTTGCTTTATTTCATCCTCAGATAGTTAATTTCAGTGTCCGATATAATTCATCTGTTACCCGATTCGGTTGCCAACCAGATTGCTGCAGGCGAAGTGATACAGCGCCCGGCTTCGGTTGTGAAGGAACTGGTTGAGAATTCGCTCGATGCCGGTGCCGGTAAAATTACCGTGCAAATAAAAGATGCCGGACGCACACTTATCCAGATTTCCGACAACGGAAAAGGCATGTCGCCCACCGATGCCCGTATGGCTTTCGAACGCCATGCCACTTCAAAAATACAGAACGCTGCCGATTTGTTCGCCATTCGTACCATGGGATTCAGGGGCGAAGCGCTGGCATCGATCGCCTCGGTGGCTGATGTCGAAATGAAAACAAAACGTGCCGAAGACGAACTTGGTACCTTTCTTCACATAGCAGCATCTGAGGTTATAAAGCAGGAAGTTGTATCATGCACTGATGGTACAAGCATTTGTGTGAAGAACCTGTTTTTCAATGTCCCTGCACGACGTAAATTTTTAAAATCGAATCCAACAGAATTAAAGCATATCATTACCGAGATTCAGCGTGTGGCTCTCGCTTCGCCCAAAGTATCTTTTAATCTGCTCCATAACGGAACGCCTGTGTACGACCTGCCTTCATCGAACAGCCGGAAACGGATTGTCGGAATATTCGGGAACAACATGAACCAGAGTTTGGTCCCGGTGAATTCTGAAACATCCATTGCCAAAATTTCCGGTTTCATTGGTCAGCCCAAATATGCCCGGAAATCGTTTGGAGAACAGTTCTTTTTTGTAAATGGCCGTTATATGCGTCACCCGTTTTTTCACAGGGGAGTAATGCAGGCTTACGAAAAAATCCTCCCGGGGGACATGTTCCCGGCATATTTCATTTTTTTTGAAGTCGACCCCTCTGCAATCGATATCAACATTCACCCGACAAAAACCGAAATTAAGTTTGAAAATGAAAGCGCCATCTGGCAACTTCTTCATGCTGCTGTTCGCGAAGGACTGGGAAAGTTCAACGTAATACCCAGCATCGATTTCGACCAGGAAGGAAGCGTTGATATTCCCATTCCGCTCCGTTCCCCGGAAGGACTAAGAAGGCCTGAAATCGAGATTGATCCATCGTTTAACCCTTTCGAACAAAAAACCTTTTCAATCCCTTCGAAAGGTTTTTCTTCAAAAAGTGAAAAGGAAAATCTTGAAAACTGGGAAACACTTTACAGTGAAAACAATGAAACAAGGAAATACAATTTTGATATTCAACAGGATTCTCAACATCATCAATCCTCTATTTCGGGTTATGACGAAGGTAAACCTGCTGAGCACACCCGGAATTTTGTCATATTAAAGAATAAATACATCCTTACACCAGTAAAATCAGGATTGATGGTAATTCATCAGCGACGTGCCCACGAACGCATACTTTTTGAGCAGTTTATCGAAATGCTTGAAAGGCACGAAGGGATTTGCCATCAGTTGCTTTTTCCTCAAACCCTTGAAACCAACCCTGCTGATACGGAACTTCTCAACGAAATGTTGGAAGAGCTGAATACCCTGGGTTTCGATATCAGGGCATTTGGACCCAATACATTCATTATTAATGGTATTCCTGGCAATATTGGAGAAACAGGAGCACAAAGCATTATTGAAAATTTTCTTGAAGAATACAAAAACAACTCAGGCACAATACGAGAAAAAGCCCTCGAAAATATAGCTTCATCGCTGGCAATTGCATCGGCT
>JAFGEV010000162.1 GCA_016931385.1 Prolixibacteraceae bacterium | reverse complement strand
GATTCAATAAAATGATCATAAAAAAACACGAATTATGGATTCTTTGAATCCATATAAATTCGAGCATTCGTGGCTAACGCATCAGCATTAATCCGCAAAAATTTAATAAAATAATTATTACAAAGGGGTTAAAAACCAGAATTGTTTAAAAACTGAATTAATACGGGAACAATTTTGATTTTAATGGGGACCTGTGAGCAGGGCTGTTCGGGACGTGCGATTTGTAGTCGCACGCGAAAAAATTTTCACAAGGATTAAAAATCCTTAGCTTTAAAGCCGCGGTTTACAAAACCGTAGCAGCGGGGGTGCGGTTTAATGGCCTGAATATTACGGACAAAAAATCCGGATTGAAAACAGGATCAGCGGAGATTAGGTTTGAGATGCATGGCCCAACTGTGCCTTAATTTCTAATTTGTTAGCCTTATTTTTTTTTTAGTCAATATAAGTTTCTTTTAAAACGGATTTTAATTCTTGAATTTCAAAACCTTGTAGTTCTCCAAAAATTTTCATTATTCTTTGCCTGTCAATTGTTCTGATTTGGTCTAAAACAATCCATCCGATTTTATTATCATGCATAACTTTTACCCTTGTCGGATATTTTTTTGAACTTGTTGTCATTGGAGCAATTACAACTGTCCGCAAAAATTTATTCATCTCATTTGGAGAAATTACCACACAAGGACTGGTCTTTTTGATTTCACTCCCAATTGTCGGATCGAGATTGACTAATATGATTTGATATTGCTTTATTTCCATTCTTCCAGGTTTTCATCTTCAAATTACATCGTCAAATAACAAATTGTCATCTCCATTTTTAGCCATTTTTTCAAACTCTTTTTCCCATCCTTTCCGTGGTTTTGAAATTGGTTTTATGATAATTTGTCCGTTATCCATTATTAAATCAACAGTGTCTTTGATATTGTACCTGTCAATCAAGGTCTTACTTAATCTGATCCCTTTTGAATTTCCGATCTTTATAACTGATATCTCCATAACTAATTTTTCAAAAATGTAATTACAAAGTTATAACATTTATTCAAATTTTAAAATTGAGGCTAACTGAAAATCCGACTACCCCTCGTTTAGCTTTAGCGTAACGATGGGTTAATAATCAGTTGTTTGTAACAGCCTGCCCCGATTTGTCGGGGACACATTGTTATTTGAAGATGATATCATCTAATAACTTCAGATCACTTCGACCTCAATTACTCCGCCTAAAGAAGTATAATTCTCAGACGACATTCTTAGTTTTAAAGATAGCAACTTTTTATTATCGTTGTACTGGTTTGCTGCATGCCTCTCGTCACAGACGAGAACTGGTCAACCCCTCGTTGCAAACGAGGGGGAGTTGGGGCCTCGCTCGATACGAGATATGTAACTTTTTTTTGTACCTGTCCTTTTTGCTAACTCATCTTGTGTAATCATTGCTTCGTTTCTTGCTTCCTGAAAATATTTTTTATTTGATCTTTTTTTCCTGACAATAAAAAAAAGGCAACAAGCAACAGCAATGCAGCAAATTTTCCCACGGGTACAGGGTTTCCGCCAGGATCTTCAGGTGGCAAAGGTTGGGCTGCAAGTTTCGATACAAACGCAATAAAAATAAATATAAGGCTGATATACTTTTTCATAATTGAGATTTTTAGCGTGAAACAATAAATTTAGATGTACTCGTTTTTGAACTGCTCTCGAAAAATACAAGGTAAATGCCTTGTTGCAGGTTGAGTTCCAAATAACCGTCAGAATTTTTAACCGGAAATTTTATCATCTTTCGACCGGTTGGGGTAAATATGGATATATGACCCGGCTGACCCGGGAAATTCATGTATCTTAAACCTGTTCCGTTATAATAAACCTTTGGGTTGTTTTCATCGAAACTGCTTATACCTGTATGGCTTTCGAATAAATGCACTTCGAAAGGAATGGTGATCCCTTTTTCCGAAACAGGTATTTTGATATCTCCTGTTAATAAATTTCTCAGATCGTATGTTTTACCTTGAAGTTCAACCAGAATTTCAAGATTATTCCTCAGCTTTTCAATATCAGGAAATGATAAGGTAATTTCATCAGCCTGTCCGGTAAATAGGTACATTTGAATGCTGGCAGGCAATTCATTAAGTTGGTTCACAACCAGCTTGCTGTAATCGCCAGCTGTTGAATACACCTGGGGCAAAAGTTTGTTGGTGGCAAAGAGTTTCAGGGCATCAAGTTTATCAAAACTGTTTGTGGCTTCCGGGTTAATTACAAGTGACGCTTTATCAACAATCGAATCGGCAGTTACCCCAAACGTAATAAATTCCTTCAAGCCTTCTGATTTTAAGAATGCAGCTGCCGTATTAACTCTTGCGCCGGGTGGTATATCGAAATCTCCGGCAGAAGAAGCATTGACAAAAAAGCCCTGCATTGGAGGAATATGCTGGGGACTGCCACCACCGCCTCCTGGAGTATATGTGGAATAGGTGCCGGTTGAAGGATCGTACAGATAGGCTGTTTCACCTTGCAGGTTCGAATGGTCGATGTTTACTTCGTCATCCCAGTCGATGGGTGCAAGAAAGGGATTGCCTATAAGGTTCCAGTTCGATTCGTCGGCAAGCAGCGAAAAGGTTACAGCCGAGCCGGCATCAACAAGTGTCCCGCCCGAATACATAAAATAATCGGTATCGTAAATTTGATCGCCTGCTTCACTGTCATCATTAACAGTGCATATTGCATAGCCTTTCCCCGGGCTTAAAACGCTTGCATTCGTAAGGTTAAACTCCCAGGCATTGTTAATGTCACCTGCAATTGAGTTGTTATAGGTAGCCATCCATAAATCAACCCGGTTGTTTGTAGATGCCATACCGGCAGGGGTGAGGTCGGTAAAGGGGCTTGCAAAATATTGCCAGCGGCTGGTATCGGCACTGAAAGTGATCTCGTGAACAATTTCAACCGTTGTAACGGTAAGGTTTTCCTGCCCGTTTAGCTGGGCATCGTGGTCGAGAACGATATGATCGACAGTTTCGGCCGATGATACTTCAGGGTATTCGGGGGCATTACCTAAAATGAATACCTTGTCGGCAGCACCGGGTTTGCTTTGGGGTGACCAGTTTGTGGCAGTTGCCCAGTCATTATCAGTATCGCCCAGCCATATGGCATCGTAATTTGCTTCGCCGGGAGTTGGCCAGGCATTTTGAAAACCATCGGTATCGCGCTGCCCACCGGGATCATTGCCCATGCGTTGCTGGGAATAGTCAACGCCATTGCCCGAGTCGTCTTCGTTTACCTGGGGTTGTGATGCATTGAGTAGCACGAGAAGCCCCGCATCGTCAGCATCGTTGGTGCCATATACCACGGCATCAATAAGGTTAGTTGAAGTCAGAGGAGAATCATCGGGAAAATCAGTATCATCGCCAACATATAGAGCAACAGCATCGGCGCCATTTTGCAGCCATCCTGACGAAGTTATGGCTGAGTCAACATTCAATACACGACTGCTGCCAATAACATAGAATCCGTTAGCATCGGTTGTTTCTCCGTCCATATCATAAGCATCATATGAAATGTCTCCATCACCGTTAAAGAAAACCAGTACAAGGCCTGTCAATGATGTATTTCCGGCACCCCCGTCATAAAGTTCTATAAACTCTTCTCTGTCGGTACCTCTTGTATCGGCATCAATTTCGTTTATTACCAAATTTTCTAATGCAGCAGGAAAAACTTTCCCTGAACAGTCGATTGTTTCATTTGAAGCGCCTGTTGAAGAACATGTGATTGTTTCTTCGTAATCGTTTTCAGAAAGACCCGATTTAAGGCGGGTATATATGGTTGTGGAGGCAACTGTCCCTCCTGATTGTGTAAGTACCATTGCTGTTGATTGAAAGGAAGCATCATCGTCCGATATTTCATAATTTGTTGAAGGAGTTATTGTAATATCATCGGTGAGACCGGAACCACTTACATCGAATGATTGGCTTTCGGACGGGCCATAACCCTGGGCATAATAAAAACCTGAAAGAGTGCTTTCAGAACATGAGATAGTAGCCCCGCCGGAATGGTCTTCAAGAAAAAGGTCGTCGATAAGCAAGCGCTCTTCATCATCAATAGAGATAATGCGGAACAGGATGTTATTTCCGATAATATTAACATCTTCTGAAAATTCCATGTAAGTTGTGGAGGTAACAGTTATTGTGTCGCCAATTTTCGTCCATCCACCACCATCTGGATTATATTGGACCAAGAATCTAATGGTTTCGCCACCTCCACTCCAATGTCGGTACCAGAAGGATACAGTACCTAGTCCGGTGTCTTTGCCAAAACCATCAGTTCCTTTATACAGAAGATACTCTGTTGCTCCCTGATCAAAATAGAAACGGACAGCTCTTCCAGATCGTGCATTTGTTGTATGACACATTGAGGCATAAGATTCCCATTGCCCACCATTTCCATCATTATAAGTTGATACATCGCCGTATGAACCATCTATCCAGTCGTCAAAATTCATGGTTACATCAGCCCAACAGTTTTGGGAAAGCGCTGCTGTAAAAATTGCGATCAGAAATAACTTTAATTTTGTACTTCTTGTTTTTCTTTTGTTTTTCGATTTAATTTCTTTCATGATTTTTTTATAATTATTTAGTTAGGATTTTTTAGCTGAAACCGGGGAAATCGGCATCTTATTGCAATGCATACAACATTGAGTTGATATTTTCCGGAAAGAAAACAGGTATTGAAGTTATGGAGTATAAAAAAATACATTACGCGTTTTTTAATTTAGGCTTTTTAAAAATAGGGAAAAATATTTAAGAATTCAACCCAAAATAAAATAAACATGAATGTTAAGTTATTTTGAAAGTTGGAATATTTCGACTAAAAAGTTTAAACCTTCTTTTGACAGCCTGTTTCAAATCGTATCTTTGCGCTGTTTTTTTGAAAAGGTAAATTTTTATTTATGAGAGCAATCAGATTTGTTACCCCCGACGAGGCTGTAAAAGTAATTAAAAGCAACGACAGGGTACATCTCCACAGCGTGGCCTGCGCGCCGCAGAAGCTGATCAACGCGATGTGCGAGCGGGGGCGTAACAGAGAGTTTCACAGTGTGATTATCCAGCATTTACATACCGAAGGGCCAGCACCTTATGTCGATCCTGAGTTCGAAGGGATCTTTCTACAGGAGTCGTTTTTTGTCGGCCACAATGTGCGCAAACAAACCCAGCTGGGCTATGCCGATTACATTCCGGTTTTCCTTATGGAAACACAGCGTTTGATACGCGAAGGCTATTGCCGCCCGAACGTGGCCATGGTCCAGGTTTCACCCCCCGACAAGCACGGCTATGTTTCACTGGGGACTTCGGTTGATGCAACACTGGCAGCCGTTCAGGAGGCTGATACCGTAATTGGCGTAATCAATCCGAATATTCCCCGTGCTTTTGGCGATGCAATGATTACGCTCGACATGATTGATATCTTTTGCGAAGACAATACCCCGCTGATTGAAGCAGCTCCGGCGCCGCTTACCGATATTGACATTCAGATTGGAAAGAACTGTGCAGCCCTTATCGAAGATGGCGCTACCCTTCAAATGGGCATCGGCGCTATACCAAATGCTGTGCTTGCCCAGTTAGG
>JAFGEV010000018.1 GCA_016931385.1 Prolixibacteraceae bacterium | reverse complement strand
TTTTACATTTTATTAACAAAAACACAACTTAACTCATTGAACTTTTACTGAGTTATGCGTTATATTAGCAGAGAATTTTAAAATTATAAATTATGGGTAGAAAAGAATTCTATGAAAGGCTTGAGGAGTTGAATAGAATTCGGAAAAGAATCATTGAAAAGTTAAACAGTATTGATACGACTCCGCGTGAATTTAAACTCCTCGAAAAGATCGAAAAAGAGATCAGCCACTTAAAGCTTTTGCACTAAAATGTTGTAAAAGCTTTTTTGTTTTTACCCGGTTTTATCTACACAACCATTCTCCTTTTTATATATTTGTTTTTATGTCGTGGTTAAGTCAGCAATATAAGAACAACTTAAACGGGATCATCTTCACGCTCGTTTTTCACATTGTGGTATTTGCCGCGTTGAATATTGCACAATTCAGAATTAAGAAAGAGTACCACGAGCCCGAAATTCTTATCGAATTTCCGCTTGATATGATTGAGCCGCCTGTAAAGCCAGTTGATGAAGAATTGCAGCAAGAAGCGCCTTCTACTGCTGCTTTCCGTACAAACATAGCGTCGAACAGATCGGCACCGCGAATGAACGAAGTTTTTAACGAAAGTTACCGCGACGAACTTGAGAGGGCCCAGCAACTGGCCAACGATGTATCGCAACAGCTGTCGAAAGAAATCCCAACTGTTAATGACCTGCAAATGCCTGTTGAAACTTCCGAGGGAATTGATATCGACTCGCTAAAAATGAAATTGTACAGCGGCGATAGCAATGTTGAATATTCCCTGGCCGACAGGTATCATGTAAGGCTTCCTATACCCGTTTACCTTGCCGAGAATGGAGGAAAGGTAAAAGTTATGATCGATGTTGACCGGAGAGGGGAGGTAATCAAGGCCGATCCTGTTGTTGAACCGTACTTAACCGATCAGATATTATCGTACGCCAAAACAGCAGCACTGCGTACAAGGTTTAATTCTTCGGAAGAAGCGCCCGCTGTTCAAAAAGGATATATTCAATATACTTTCGTTGCCCAATAGGAAAATTAATCAATGTTAACTTTAAGTAAAAATTTTCGACATTAACAAGCATTATCGTAAAAAACATTGCAATAGATGTTAAATAACATACCTTTGTGTCAGGTTTATTTTTCATAAGTTTTAGGTTTAGTTAGATTAGTTTGTTGAGAAGAGGATAGGTTTCTGTAATCTATCCTTTCTTTTTTTTGTGCCTCTCCTTTTTTTTCACATATTTTCTTCCTAATTTTCAATTCATTAAATTTTTTTATGAATATTTTTTCATTTCCGGGGTAACCTTTTTTCAGAATATGGAATAAATAGTTGAACATGGCAAATTTTAGTAACGACGAACTACTCAGGGGTATTCTGAGAAACAACAGTGCAGTCTTAAGGTACATATACAAGTCGTTTTATCACAAGATAAACTCGTTTGTGACAAGGAACAGTGGAACATCCGATGACGCAAATGACACATTTCAGGAGGCGATAATTGTAATTTACCGTAAGATCAAGGAGGATAAACTTATCCTCTCCGAATGTTCTTTTGAAACTTATTTATATTCTGTATGCAGGCTCTTATGGCTCAAGCAACTCGAGAAGAGAAGAAAAAGCATTGTGAAGGTGGAAGAAATTGAAAATTATTCAGAAGCCATATACGATGACGGCCTTACAGAATTGATCAGTAAAAATGAACGGTATAGATTATACCAGGACCATTTTCAAAAATTAGGCGAAGAATGCCAGAAAGTTTTACAATTGTTCTTTGAGAAGGTTTCGATAAAACAAATAACAGAATTGATGGGATTTTCAAGTGAAAACTATACGAAAAAACGAAAACATCAATGCAAGGAATACCTTGTAAGAAGCATTAAACAAGACACCGAATTTAAAAACTTAATCGACTATGATTTTTGACATTAACTATATGATTGAAAAATACATTCTCGGCAGGCTCCGGGGAAAAGAACTCCATGAGTTTCAATCAAAAATAAAACAATCGCCCGGGCTGGCGAAAAAGATAAAGTACAACCGCGAGCTAATCGATTCAGTACTCGAAAAGGATGTAATGGAACTACGCTCAACCCTGAATACAATTGTATCTAAGCAGAAAAGAGATCAGAAGCAAAGCAATTTATTCGATTTGGCCAAAAATATCGATCCGGGTTCAATCAGTTCGCAACTGCCTGATGGTGAAAAAACAAAGGGGGCAAATCCTTTACAGGATATCCATATCAAGAATCATATAAAAAGCCTTTCAGAGAGAATTCACCTGATCGACAAACAAAATAAACCGCAAGAAACCGTCAATACAAATCACAACAGTGATTCCAACTTGTGGGACAATATTGAACAGGCAATTAAAGAAAACGATATTATCGAACTCAGAAATAACCTTAAACATATCCTTTCTGAAAGCAGCATCGATATTTCCGATTTTGAAATTGACAGTTATCTCACAGGTGATATGCTTCAAAAAGATATTAAAAGAATTGAAGAATTAATCCTTTCAAATAAACATGCCAAAAACCAACTAAGGTTGCATAAAGAAATTGATGAGGCAATTGCCGAAAAAGACATTCATTCACTAAGGGCTTCAATTTCCGATATCTTCAATGAAGAACAACAACCAGGCATTGAAGAAATCAAACGTGTTGATGATTACCTGCTCGATTACCTTGATGAAAAAGAACGCCTTGAGTTCGAAACTCAGTTGTCGGAAGATGACCGCTTAAAGACCGAAATCATCTTTAACGAAGAAATTAACGAAGCAATTATTGAAAAAGATATACTCAGGTTACGCGCATCGCTGAAAGAAATTACCAGCGAAAACAACAGCGAAACAAAAATACGCAGGCTGATACCCGATTCGCGCAACAAGCACTTACGCTATATCGGGGCGGCAGCTTCAATTACTGCAATTGTTTCAGCCGGGGTCTACAGTTTGCAAAAACAGAATCAAAGTGTCAGCCAGTTGTACCAACAGGTATATAAACCTTACAATTCTGTAGGCTTATATCGTTCGGCAACTTCATCTGACCATGCTTTAAAAGGAATAGAACAATACAACCAGAAGAATTTCGAAAATGCGCTTAAGCATTTCAGTATTATTCTGGCACAAAACAACCAACACCCTGTTGGAAATTATTACAGCGGGTTGTGCCACCTTGAATTGCAACAATATAACAAAGCCATTCAAAGCTTTCAGGGTGTAATTGCCGAGAACAATAACCTGTTTATCGAACAGGCCGAATGGTATATGGCTTTAGGCTACCTTGCAAATAACGAGGAGAAAAAAGCATACACCACTCTTTATGCAATAATTGAAAAGAAAGGATACTATAAAAAAGAAGCAAAAGAGCTTCTTAAAAAATTAAAAAATTAGAAGAATAATACTTAATCGACCTTCACTTGACCTTCACAACTTCTAAGTAAAATTCTTCTTTTAATTGTTTCTCTATATAAAAGATTAATACAATTAATTTAATTCAGGTTTTTACCGCATGGTTTAAACCTGTTTTTTTTTCTTCAGCATGAAAGAAAACAATCGGGATTAATGGAATTAATGAAGCAACCTCTCTTCAATGCGGGTTGCACCCGAAAGGGCGCTGACATCGACCAATGGGTCGAACTGAACCGGACTGGCATTGCCTTTTGCCTTTTGCAGCAATGCAGGCCGGTTAACAATGAAAGGCCCTGTTGCCAGTTCGGGCACATTGTAATTGTTTTTGAAGCTTTTGTAAAAGAGAGGGTCTTTTTGAGGCATCACGAAAGGTTTGGTCGATTGGCCTTTTGCATCGATGTAGGTAAAGAAAGGCCTTGTACATAAACCGTCGAGGCGTTTGCTGCTGAATACGAGCCAACGGCTGTTTTGTGACCAGCTATGAAAACTGTCAACGTCGCCACTGTTAAATGCGCATTTCTCAAAAGTCCCTGTTTCAAGGTCAAGCAGGTAAATATCGCTTGTTGAATTGTAAATGGTGAAATAGCCATGGCTGCCTCTTGTAAACGCAAGAAATTTGCCATCGGGCGAAACACGAGGGAAAGTGATGCTCCCGCCAACATCTTCTGAGGTGAGCACCGTGTCGGGCTTTCCCCATTCGTTGGTTTCGGTATTAAATGAAATCCGCAAAAGGTCGTATTTAACCTCCAGCCAGCCAATCGAATCGTTTATAGGCAAGGTTGAACAATAGTAAAGGAATTTGCCATCGGGTGACCAGCAAGGTAAGGTTTCACGGTTTTTTGTTGAAATATCGGGTGAGGTGGTGACAGTATTCGTTTCAATGTTGTACACGATAATGTCGGAGGCCTTGTCGTATACCTCGTTACGTTTATCTACTCCATGAAACCATTGATTTACAATATCGATAGAGTAGGCGATATGTTTACCGTCTGGATGCCACGAAGGATATACTCCCGCCGACATCGTGTATGGGGTTTTGGTATTTATTTTTTTTATTGAATCGCCGGTAAAAATCATGGTTCCCGCGTGCTTTGCCCGCATGTGGAAC
Source organism: Prolixibacteraceae bacterium (assembly GCA_016931385.1). Classification (GTDB taxonomy): domain Bacteria; phylum Bacteroidota; class Bacteroidia; order Bacteroidales; family Prolixibacteraceae; genus DAIMEA01. The sequence continues at coordinate 35,156 of JAFGEV010000018.1, read as the reverse complement.
ATGGCCTTTTCGGGGTTGCCCTTGCAAAAAGAATGGCAATTCATGCAATTCCCGCCCGTATTTCGGTTTACCATGATTGGCTTTTCTTCAAAACTTGTCACATCGCGCATGTACAAGCCCATTTTCTTCCATAAGATATAACCAACATTTATTAAGCGGTAAGCCAGATGGGAATCGATTTCATCGTTCGAAATACTGATATTGAAGGGTTGGTATTTGTTCCAGGTTTTTTCCTTTTTCACAAAAACGTCGATAACAAGATCGCGGCCTGCATGGTTTTTCAGGATTTTTTTCCACCTGGAGAATGGAAATTTAATAACGCCATTGTCAGAATTTATGATCAGTGAACTTCCGTCGGGTGAAGTGAGCTTCACACGATAAGCATCGGCATCTTCATCGATATAAAAATTGAGTGGTGCAATGTTGGGCGGAACTGTGATGTTGGTATAATCGGGGAAAATTAAAGGGTGTTCATCCCTTTGGATGAAGTCTTCAATATCACGCCCGTCAGAACATGATATGACCGACATGATTATTGCAGTAACTATAATGTAAAGTTCTTTTTTCATTGCATATTCATTACAATTGTTTCAATAACTGTTTATTGAACAACAATTTTCCTGTTTGTGGTAACCGGGCTTACATAATGAATGTAATACCAATAGGTGTTCCCGAATTTTTGTTTCAACTCCTTTTGCGCATCAGGCCTGTTCCCGTTATATTTTTTTAAAACCGACAGATATTCGGTAAACATTTCAATGTTTTCTTTTCGGTAATTTAACTGTGCAAATTTTTTCCCCTGCCTGTTCAGTTCGTAAGTGTACAGTAATAAAGCCTGTTGATACAATGTTGGAATGGCTTGGTATCCAAATTGTTTGCCCAATGAATAGTACCTGACGAACGAGGCAAGGTCGTTGTTGAGCAGGTATAAAGCCATCAGGTACTCATAGGCCATTTTATTGTTTGGATGGTCGCTAAGAATATTCAGCAAATCAACCTGAGGTTCCTTTCGGTTTACAATAAAATCAGTCACCGGCATTAAACGGGCTTTTTCATTGATAATATTTCCAATTCCTTCAATATCGGGGCCTCCCTTGGTATACCTTTCATATTTTAATGCCTTTTTATAGAAAACCGGATAGGTTTTTAATTCATTGATGTAAAGCATTGCCGATTCTTCTTTGCCCGCTGCAAGGTTTGCCAGGATTAACTGTTCTGTAGCCAGCGGTGAATTTTCATTTTGCGACATAGCTTCATTTCCGTAATGTATGGCTTCATTAATGTAGCTTAAATCGAAAAACAGTTCAGAGGATGGCAGCAAAATTTCATCTTCAAAATATCGGGTAAGGAACAAGCCGTCAACGCCCCATTCCTGAGGGTAGTTGAACATTTTTTCAGGAAGCTGTCCGGTATGGAATAATGCCCTTGAGGTTTGAAACTGCACAAGCCTGTCGGATGAAGGTTTTTTGCCCGCTAAATCGAGCAATTCATCCCACCGTCCGTTATGTGCCAGGTAATTGATGGTGAGTTTAAATTTCTCGGTTTTGTTATTTGTAAGGATAGTACCTGTAATAATGACTATTAAAATAACTGTGAGCTGTAAAAGCTGGAAATAGGCAGAATTTATAAAAGTTCGTTTGGTATTGCCCTTACCTGTGTATGAACATGCTTTTGAAAGGAGTAACACCAGTGGCAGGGAAAACAAAAAAGCATAAAGCAAGAATCCGGGCTGGGTTTTGTGGAAAAAGGGAACAAGTTTTAAAAAGGCATCATGATAACTGATAAAGGCGAACCACCTTGCTATAATTAGTGGAAGGGAAAGGTAAAGGGCCAAAAGAAAAAATATTTTATAATACCTGCCCTTGCTTTCTTCAAACATTAATAATATGATCGAAGAGCCTGTTAATATCAAGAATGGAAAACCACCAATGATGTAATATGCCGGCACAAAAATTAAAAAAGTTAAAATGAGCTGAGTCAGGGTTGCTAACTTGCTTCCGATGATAATTTTGAAAAGGACAAAAAACAGGCAAATAAACAGAAAGGCAAAAATGAAATATGAATGAAACCAATAGCCTGTCAATAACAATGCAGCAAATAGTAAGGGTATGAATTGTAAAACGAAGCTAAATTTCCCAACCTTGTTAAACAATGAGGCCCTTATCAGTAAGGTTAACAGTGCCAACAATGCTGTGTATATCAATGCCCCCCAAAACGGATAATAAAAAAATTGAAAAAACCATAGTGCAACATATTCGGCCAGGCCACCAGGGTAGGCTGCATATTCACACAAGAAGGTTTCTGAAGTAGAAAAACCAAGTTGTTGTGCTTGAAAGGCCAGTTCGGGCCTTACCCACAAAAACAGAAGCAGGAAAGTGATCATTACCAGCAAAAACCCAGCCCAATGTATCCATGTTTTTTTCATCGGTTTATTTCTTTTTGAGCTTACAAATCCAAAATTTTACTGCAATGTACAGGAGCAAAGCTACCAGATATTTTTCAGGTCGTTGGCTGTGTAAGTATGTTTCCTTTCGCTCCATAACGAACCATACTTGTTTTTAAGCCTGAGTGGATCGTTGTTGAACAGTTTATAAAAAAAGGCTATTGGCGCCAGTAGAATAAAAAATGTTACCGCAAGAACGACTTTTGAAACAACAAAGCCAAGCAGGTCGCCAATTTTAAACCAGCCTTTTGCAATTAACCTGGCCAGTGGTTTAAAGAATATTCCAATAATGCCGGCGCCAAACGATACATACAGCATCCATTCTTTCTGCTTAAGAAAAAAGAGCAACAAAAACCCAGTGGCAATTACCAGAATAGCTTCTGTCGATTTTTCTTTCCTCATAGTTTTGCTGCTTTAAAAAATTGTTTAAAAAAGTGTATATATAAATGGCGCCAGGGCGCTTCCCGAGCTTAAAACAATTAACAGCCCCAAAAGAATAAAAATTATGAACGTGGGGATTAACCACCATTTCTTACGTTCTTTCATATAATTCCAAAAATCCCTGAGAAAATCCATTTAGCATTGTTTTGATCGTTGTAAAATTAATCGATGTAGCCCTATGAACCAACTAATCGGGCTTAAATTCTTCGCGCCAGTTATCTTTTTCGCCCCATTGTGGCTGTTCGGTTTTTGCAAAGAGGAAGTCGTTTATCACGAGGTAATCCATTTCGGTGCGCATGAAACAACGGTAAGCATCTTCGGGGGAGCAAACAATTGGCTCGCCTCTCACGTTAAAACTTGTATTCACGATTATACCATAGCCGGTAAGCTTTTTAAATGCATCAATCAACTGCCAGTAACGGGCATTTGTTTCTTTGTGCACCGTTTGAATACGGGCAGACAGGTCGATGTGGGTTACGGCAGGTATATTGCTTCTTTCGGTATAAAGCCGTTCCATTAGTGGCAAACTGAAGTAATTATCCGGAAGGTTTTTTAAGTGTTTGTCTTTTACACGGGCAATCAGTAACATATAGGGTGAGTCAGCATCAAGTTCAAAAAAGTTTTGGTTATCTTCGGCAAGCACCGACGGGGCAAAAGGCCTGAAACTTTCGCGGTATTTTATTTTAAGGTTCAGTTTTTTTTGCATATCACGGTTGCGGGCATCACCAAGTATGCTCCGGTTTCCAAGCGCCCGTGGGCCGAATTCCATACGGCCCTGGAACCAGCCTACCACATTTCCTTCATCAAGCAAATGGGCTACTTTTTCTGTCAGTTCATCATCGTCACCGAAAAGTGAATAAACAGCGTTGTATTTTGCCACAGCCTTTGAAACTTCTTTGTTGGTAAATGATGGCCCTAGGAAGGACCCTTTCATGTTGTCGTTTCCCAGCCCTGTACGTTCATTGCTATAAAATATATGGTATGCAGCAAGCGCTGCTCCTACGGCCCCGCCGGCATCGCCGGCAGCAGGTTGAATATATATATCTTTGAAAAGACCTTTTGCCAGAAGTTTACCGCTAGCAACGCAGTTTAACGCCACACCGCCGGCCAGGCATAGCTGGTCGGCATTTGTCAGTTCCTTAACATGTGCGGCCATAGCAAGCATAATCTCTTCGGTAATCAGTTGAATTGCATAAGCTAAGTTGCAATGGTGCTGTTCAATTTTTTCCTCGGGCAGCCTGCGGGTAAACCCAAATAATTTAGCCCACTTTTTATCTGGCACCATACGCAAACCTGTAGAATATGAAAAGAATTTCTGGTTTAACCAAACTGAACCATCAGGTTTTATGCTCAACAGGTTTTCCTTTATCAGGGCGATGTATTTTTCAACTTCGGCCGATTGTGGGATGCCGTAAGGGGCAAGCCCCATCAGTTTATACTCTCCTGAATTGACCCTGAACCCAAGGAAATAGGTAAAAGCCGAATATAAAAGACCCAAAGAATGCGGAAACTTCATTTCTTTCAGAATCTCAATTCGGGTTCCTTCGCCCTTGCAAATCGAAGCGGTGGCCCACTCCCCAACACCGTCGATGGTCAATATGGCTGAGTTTTCGAAGCCCGATGGATAGAAGGCGCTGGCAGCATGTGAAAGATGGTGCTCGGTGAACATCAGGTTTAGTTTTCGTTTATCGAAATCTGATATTTCCTTAAGCTTATCGTAAATAATTTTCTTCAGAAATACTTTTTCCCTGAGCCATACAGGGATTGCAGTTACGAACGAAGCCAGTCCCCTTGGGGCAAAACCATAATAGGTTTCAAGCAGGCGTTCGAATTTCAGCATAGGCTTGTCGTAAAACACTACTGCATCAAGCTGGTCGATGGTAGCTGAAGCTTCGTCGAGGCAGTACCTTATGGCATTCACCGGGAAACCTGCATCCTGCTTCACGCGGGTAAAGCGCTCTTCCTGCGCTGCAGCTTCAATATGACCGTCAACGATCAATGCCGCGGCCGAATCGTGATAAAATGCCGAAACCCCCAATATCTTCATTTTTCAAATATACTAATTGATATTTTGTTTAAGTAAATTCTGCAATTCATTCAATGCAGGAAATCCCGGATCGGTCAACTTCAGTTTTTCAATACACTTTTTTGCCCCCGGTTTATCCCCTAATTCAAGGTAATTAAGGCAAAGCATGTGTAAAAACCGGGGATCGAAACCAAATTCATTCTCCGCTTTTTCGAGGTGAATTATGGATTGCCCGTATTTCCCCTGCTGAAAATACAATTCGCCAAGTTTACGCCTGGCCAGGTGCGAATCCATCACATCGAACGATTGTATAAGCTTTACCTCGGCTAGTTCCATATCCTGCTGTTTAACAGCATTGTCGGCTTCAATAATAAAGTTCTTAACCCTGTCAGGAATGTAATTTAAATAAGTATATTTCCGTACAGGAATATTTATTTTCTGCCCTGGTTTAATTTTGTTCAGTTCATTTTTTACCCTGATAAAGTTTTCTTTATCGCCTTTATAAGCGTATGCTACAATTAACTTTGCCAGCACGTTAGGTTTTTCTTCATCGGCTAAAACCAGTGCTTCTTCAAAATGTACAATGGCATTGTCAATATCGTTTTTGATCATGAAAATTTCACCTGCACGAAAGTGTGCATAAAATGAATTTTCGAATTCGAGCGAACGAAGGTAATATTTGAGCGCGACTGGCAAGTCGGCCATACTTAGCAGGCAATCGGCTGCACTGCGAAAATGTAAAGGCCAGTAAGGGTTGATTTTAGTAAGTGCATTGTATTCCCTGAAGGCGTTCCAGTAGTCGCGGTTCCGTTCGAATAATCTGGCAACTTTTTCGTGTGTGTCGGTCAGGCTCACATCATTACGTGCCATTACATTAAATGCGAGCGAGTCGGCAACCGAAACCGGTTTGTATACCTGGCGGTAATCGGTAAACCCTTGCGATTCGTCTACAAAAGGCCAATGGTAGCTTAAATTGGTTACGCGGTGTTTTCCAACCAATTCATCGAGAATGGTATAGCCGTAATTTTCTTTGTATTTTTCATTGAAAACCGGCGCATCTTTGTCTGCTTCTTCTCCAATCAATCCTGAGCTTACCAGCGCATTGTAAAAGGCATCGGCCATGAGAAAGTAGCCATCGATATTTGGATGAACGTGTTCGGTCATCAGCTCGTTTCCAACAAGTCCGTTTGGCGATTTTGCCTCAAAAACTCCCAAAACCGGAACAAGCGTTGCATCGTATTTTTCTGAAAGTTCATTAATTATTTTGTTTACTTCGCCCGAAGCCCTGAAGCGGATACAATCGTAATCGCGGGACAGGCTGTAGTTTTCTTTTGCCTCATTATATGCGCCACTTTCTTCAAGCTTTTTGCCTAGCTGATAATAATCGATGGCCGGTTTCAGGGTCGATGTCCCTTTCGATTTAAAGGGCTTTATATCGCTGATGTTACTTACAACTTCGCCAATAAAGAAAGGCACTCCTTTATTGCTTGCCATGGCTAGCATTATTTCGAGGTTCCGTTTGTAGTATTCCATTCCTTTCAGGTATACGGGGCTATCGTAAGTAATATCGGCATCTTTTACAATCCTTGACATTAGGGTTCCCCGCCTGTCGCCAGCAGTTTTTACCCTGGCAAAAAGGTTGCCAGTGCCTGAGATAATATTTCGTATTAGTTGGTAAACCCTGCTGCCCATTAATTTCAGGTGCATGGCAATAATGGCAGGATTGTGGGCTACAGCCTCATTTGATCCCGCTCCAAAAGCGCCGTAATATTCATTATGGCCGGCATAAAATAAAATGGCATCGGGTTTTTCCTTAAGGATCTGGGGCATAAAATCGAGCAGTGTAAAACTATTGATAGCAGTTATTGCAGTATTAACCATTTCAATTTTTTTATTGGGATATGCTTCGCGCAGCCGTTCGTGTAATATGCGTGAAAACATGATGTTGTTATCGTATGGAAAGCCAACAACAGTTGAGCTGCCCATCACAAATACACGGAAAACGTCATCGGTTTTTTTTCTCAGGAAAATGTCTTTTGCCGGCCTGCTATACTCAAAACGTTGAAAGTATTTCTTGCCAATTTCAGGATTCACAACCTTGTATTGGGCATATTCCTTATCGGGATGTTTTATGAAAAGTTTTAAGTTATCGCCATAACCAACAGCCCTTAAAAATATTTCTAGAAATAACAGGATGATAATTGGTAACAGCGCAATTTGAATATTGAATATTATTTTCCTGGAACGCGTTATCCCAGCAGGCTTTTTACCGGTATTTTTTTTCATCTTTAAGTTAGTTTATACAGGCTGTTGTCATTCTGGAAGATATTATCGCACAAATATACATTTCTGCCCGAAATTTGGAGTAATTGATAAGTGTTTTAAAAGAAAGGAATTGCAAAAAAACAGTTTTACCTGGAAGGTTATTTCAGCTCGAAATTATCGTAAATCAAAGCAGTTAATTATGCATTCTTCAGTAAATTCTAAAAAAATATCATTTTCTTTTTTGCTTTTTTTACTGTATCTTTCGGTATACACAAAAAAATTTAGGATATATATTTTACCTGAAATCATAAATGAAATATCCAAATTTAAAAAGAAGATAAACTTGTCATGTCTAAATTTATAATGCTTGTTTTTGGGTTTATGAACTTAAAAAAGCTTTGAAAACAACATTTTATAAAAAGATAATTGTTTTCGGGATTAGCCTCATCTGAGAGAGTAAAACTAAAAACTAATTAATTAACTTAAATAAATTACATATGAAAAAACATTTACTATACCTTTTAATTCTGGCCTTTATGTTGTGTTTTGGTGTAAATGCAACGGCACAAGGCAGTTTAACACACTCTTTCTCATTTCAGGAAGGTACCCCAACCGATGATGTTACCGGGGAGGATGCTATTCTGATTGGAGATGCTTTTATCGATGGTTCCGATTTAATCTTGCCTGGTGGCGATTCACATATGGATATGAGCACCATGGGCTTTGAGATTAATTCCTACGAAGCGCTCACCCTTGAAATATGGGCTACATCGGAAGCCGGGGCAAACACCGGGTTTACGATGCTGTGTTACCTTGGTGGCAGCACAAATGGATTGGGCACCCAGGGATGTTTTATTTCTGCTGCGCGTGGCGACGATGTCAGCCGCGGGGCAATTTCAACAGTTAATATGAGCGCCCCTTACGGTGAGGCCGAAACCGGAGCAAATGGTCCGGAATATGACGATGGCACTTTCCATTCGTATGTATTAACAATCGATGAATCGTTCCTCTATTTTTACATCGACGGTGAGTTGCAGGGTGAAGGTGACCTCGCAATAGTGGGTAACGGTATTTGGGGATTGAGCAACGACTTTGCTTACGTGGGTAAAGGTGGTTACACTGCCGACCCATGCTGGATTGGTACAATCCATAAGTTTAACATTTACAATGCAGCATTGTCGGAAGGTGAAGTTGCTGATTTAACTGTTGATCCAAACGTTCAAATAAACAATGTAACGCTTCATGGCAACAATTTTAAACCTGATATCTATACAGCGAATAACAGGATTAATATTTCATTGAACCACACAGGGTTTAATAGTGGCCAAGCTGAATTATTCAACATTACAGGCCAAAGAATTGCAAATGTAAATTTCAACAATGAAACTTCAATTGAATCGGGGAGAGGGCTGTATATCGTTAAAGTAAAAGCCAACGACAAAATTTACTCACAAAAGGTCGTTGTTCAATAGTATATTATAATCTGACTGCTTACTATAAATGGATCAAAAACCCTCTATGCTTTATACATTATTTTATAAATGCATAGAGGGTTTTAGTTTTCTACTATTTCAAATGTACTATTTTCTGACTACGATTTTCTGAACAAGTGAAAACTCGTGCCCTGTGATTTTCAGTAAATGAATGCCTTCTGGAATTTTGTTAATGTTAAGATTTAAAGCTGACAGTTTATTTGCTGAACGATGAAGCAGTTTCTCGCCACATAGATTTATAAGTTCAATTTCACATGAAGTATCATTGACAAATTCTATTCTGATTCCATTTGTAGCCGGATTGGGCCATATTTTTACATCCTTTACAAGTAAAACGCTTGTTGCCAAGGGTTCTGAAACAGAAAAGCTTATAGAATAATTGTTGTCAGTTTCATCCTGCTCCATAACCCGGTTATCAGGGTCAATCAATAAACTTAGGGTATACTCACCGGGGCCTAGCATTCCAATATTAATATCTTTCCAATCGATAGAAGTTCCGGCTTCCAATCCCACTATATGCTGTGTAGCCAGGGTATCACTGTTATTCTTTAAAATACTTGCTACAAACTGCCCCGCCGGGTTATTGGAGTTATTCTGTAACGAAAATGATATATAAACCACATCGGTGGTGAGAAACTCTGTAATACTTGATGCTGCCTCTTCGGCATTGCTTAAAATTAACGGCGCATCCGTTCCTGGAATGACATTGGGGGTAAGGTTGGCCATTAAAGCGACATCGTAATTCACAGTGAAACTAAATGAATACAGATTGTCTTCTTCGTCAGTTTCGGGAACGTCATTATCTGCATCAACTTTCAGGCTAAGGGTGTATTCTCCGGGATCAAGTGATCCTATTTCAATGTTTGGCCAGTAATGAAACCTGTCGGGCAATAATTCCGGGAGTGACCGGGTAGCAAGAACCTCTGTGTCGTTTAGTACAACTGAAACGTTGAATGGACCTACCGGCAACTCATCAGGATTACTGCAGCCAAAACCAATAAACAGATTATCACTTTGAAGTACTTCATCCATGCTTGTTCCGGCATCAACACTGTTGCTGATAATCAATGGAGCATCCCACTCAGGAGGTGTAAAAGCATCAATATTGGGAAGGTCACCGGGATCGTAAAATACGGTAAAATCAACAGAGATCTGATTATCATTTTCATCCGATTCAGGAATTGCATTTTCCGAATCAAGAACCATTGTTAAAGTATAATCCCCTGGTGGGAACCGGCCAATATTTTCGTCGTTAATACCTCTGATCCAATCAGGTTGTATCGGCCCCATGTCAAATGACCAGATCGTATCGTAAGATTCAATAATAACCATATAATGGAATGAATCGCAGGGGAGGTTGCCATTATTTCCAAAACAAAGGTTCAGGTATATGTCGCGTGAGTTGTAAAATACAAAATCGGGCTGAATGGCACCCATGAAATGCGAAAGAAATAAAGGGGTTACCCAACCTGCATCAAGTTGTGGTGCAAGGTTGACAAATCCATCAGGATCGTTCAAAACTGTTATTTGTACTGTATAGATATTATCTGTTTCATCCGATTCCTCAACTTCGTTTTGAGTGTCAACAATAAGCTCCAAAGTATGATTTCCAATTTCAAGCCTTGCAACAGGAATATTCAGGAAACCGTAACTGCAATTGGCAATAGTCGATTCAACCTGCCTTGACCAAAGTGTGTCGGTTCCATCCATCAACACCATGACAAAAAAACTACCTGTTGGAGTGTCGGTTGTATTGGCATAGCTCAGTGACATAAAAAATATATCTGTATTCAAAAACTCAAATTCACCGGTGTTGACATCGGGTGCATGATTGAAGAGTAAGGGTGCACTCCAATCTGCGTATGTAAAGATCTCCAGGTTGGGTAAATCGTCGGTTTTGGAAGTTTGCCTGAAACTTTGGGGAAGTTCATTTACTTTCGACATTACATTATCACTCGAGAGTGCTGATTTTGAATTAAATTTGGTTGCGTTGCTTTTTGCCTCTGCTAAACAGGTCAGAAACATCAATGCTATAAGTAAAATTATTTTTCTCATAGATTATTTATTTTTGGCTGTTAACAATAATGATGTTAAGTCAGTTAAAGATTTCACGTAATAAGTCGCATTAAAATTCAGATCAGTTAAGTTATGAATTTTTAGCCTAAAATCAATAAAAAAAAATGACAGAAGTATTCATTTATTATGAAAAAAACAGGGAAGGTTTTTTAAAGAAATATGATAGGGTAGTCATCCTGTACAAGTTTTCGTATCTGCCAGATTCAGTAACTAAAATTCAGCTAATCAATAGTATTACTTCGTGAAAGGATCCTGACTAAGTCTTCTTTTGAAAGATTTTCAGGATTATTTTTATTTGATGTTTCAGAAGCAATGGCTTCATATTTTTCAGGTGTAACACCATATTCCGAAAGTTTGGGTATTTGAAGTTGAAATGTCATCTCTTTTAAATGATCAATAAATGCAAGGGCATAATAATCATCAGTTTTATTCCCTTTTTGTCCTGAAATGATTTTTCCAACCAATGCATATTTTTTCAGAAAATGCTTTTTACCAGGCATTTTATTCAGCTTCTCAAGTGTAAGCCTGTTGGTTTCGGCCATAAGCGTTCCGCACACAACACCATGGGGAATGTTGAACATCGCACCTATGGATGAAGCAAAACCATGCACTGTACCCAGCCCGGCATTCGCAAGTGTTATACCCGATAGCCATGCGGCATAGGCCATTTTCGACCTTAAATCAATGTCGTGCAGATTGTCTTTAACCAGTTGCACCAACGATCGGTGAACATGCTTTATCCCTTCCAGCGCAAGGGCATCGGTCATAGGATTTGCCTTTGTTGACAAGTATGATTCGAGAAGTTGGCTAAAAGCATCCATGCCGCTGCATGCTGTAAGTTTTGCCGGACATGAAAGTTGAAGTTCCGGATCGATTAGCGCTAAGTCGGGGATGTAATTGTCGTGACGTAATGATTTTTTGAAACCGTTTTTCCCGATTCTTGAGATCACAGCATTTTTGGTAGCTTCGCTTCCCGTACCGGCAGTTGTGGGAACAGCTATGAAAGGAATTTTTTCACCAGAGGGTATAACATTCCCTATGCCTTCAAGATAATGTTCAATTTTTCCAGGGCTGACCAGCATGGCCGAAATGGCTTTCCCGGCATCGATAACACTTCCGCCGCCAATGGCCACAACTGCTGAGGGCAGGTTGTCGCGGTATTTTTCAACAGCGCTGTCAACTATTTCGGTCGATGGCTCGTTGCTTACAGTAAATACCGACCACCTGTATTTTTTTTCTGTCAGTTCGTTGAACAAGTGGATGCCTTGTGACGATTGCGAAAATGAACTTTTTCCGGTAACCATCAATAAACGATTGCCATATCTTTCCAGTATTCCGGGCAGGAGCTTGAGTTTGCCAGCACCAAAGGTCAGTTCCGGTATCCTGCTTAATGAAAATCCGCTCATACGTTCGAACTTAGTATGCCAGTATGTTATACTTTATGCCCTGCCTGGGCTGGGCCATAAAAGGGGCAACAGTATCGCGCCACTTTTTATAATGGACAGTTTCTTTATGGGCTGCCGCCGATTGCTCATCTATATAAGCTTCATAAAGTAGAAATTTACAAGGGTCAGAAGCATCCTGGCAAATATCAAACCTGTGGTTGCCCGGTTCCTGAACCGAATGCTTATTATTCTCTACCGAAGCTTTTATAAACTCATCAATTTTATCGGGTAAAACCCAAACATGAACACATGTAGTTACGGCCATTTTATATATGTTTTGATTAAGGGTAGCGAATTTAATAAAAAAACCCGTTTCAATAATTTCCAAAACGGGTAACAAATTTCTTGTACTAAAAGATATCAGAATTGTCCCATTTTTAAAGTAACGCCAGCCGAATATCCTTTCAGGGCATTTTTTGAAACGCCTTCAATGTCAAGGTCGGATGTAATTCGGTATGTTCCGTAAAAGGCTATGCGTAACCATTTGGTAAAGTTTACCTCTAACTCAACGGCGGGTTCAACAACCCAGAAAAAATCACTTAAATAGTACGTGGAGTAATAATCGTAACTTTGATAATTGCTGATGCCCCCAACTCCCACCAATATGGGGAATGAAACATGAACAGGGAAAAGGGGGAAAATAATGGGTTCGAGAATCAGCCCTCCGTATCCTCCTGCAAGGCTTGTTTCACTTACAGCTTCATTGTTAAAGTAATAATTCCAGGGGATTTGGTCAATGTCGTTAAGGAATGCTGTACCACCGATACCGAAAGAGAAAAAATGGTCCATGATCCAGCAACCCCTTGCCGACATGGTAATTCCGTCTTTGTTGTCGATAGGGGAGTAGCCCATGGAGAAGCCTCCGTAAAATCCATCACGTTTCTCTTTTTTGAAAATTGTTTTTACTTCCTGGTCGTCGTAGCCTCCAAAACGGATGTTTTCCTGGGCTGCCACCGATAAGGCAAGCAATAATAAAATGAGTATTGAAGAAATTGTTTTCATGGCATTTAAAATTATTGTGTTACGAATTAAAAGCTGTAATTAACGCCAAAGGCAAAATCGAGGGGTACTGCCTTAAAAATGTTTTTTCCCCAGAAGTCGAAATATGGTTTCAGGTCGCAGGTAATAGAAAGGGGTATTCTTCTGAAATCGTATGATACGCCAATCAGTCCATCAAGCCCAATAACAGGGGCTGAAATTTTTTCCCAATAATATCCATGTTCTTCGTTTTGGATATATTGTTCCCATTTGGTATAACCTGCATGGATACCGTAACCATAATAAATTGAAAAATTTTCAGGCAATTTGTCAAAACTATAGTTGTGAAAATATTTCATGGCTATAAACTGGTCGCCCCCTTCTCTGAAGGTTATCATAAACCTAAGGGTAGATAAGTCTTCTTTCTCTACATCATAATAAATACCTGAAGAATGTCCCAGCCTTATGCCCACTGCCCTTTCGAATTTTTGGGCTTTTACCGTTGCAAGGCCCAGGGTAAGAATTAGTAATAGAAACAGAATTTTCACTTTTTCAATTTTGTTAGGTTTTTGAATGTCAGCATTTACAAATTTACAAATTTGTATTTTTATTAATCAACTCGCCCGAACCTGTTATGATTTGGTTAATAACTGGATTCCCAACATAATATACATCGCCGCTCCCGCTGATATTTACGTTTAACCGGTCTTCGACATTAATATAAACTTCGCCTGATCCGGAAATATTTATATTGGCTTCGGCACAAGGAAAACTTAATGCGTTAACATCGCCCGAGCCTATAATTGTATATTTTGATAAATCCGTAAAGCCATCAATTGTGAGGTCACCTGAGGCATTGCACCAGTATGTAATGGCCTGGCATTCTGCATCCATATAGATTTCGCCCGAACCGGTAACCTTTATGTCAAGGTCGTTTCCCCTGAATTCGCTGTAAATTTCCCCCGAACCGTCAAGTTCTATTTCAAGGGCTGGTTCATTAAGTGTGCATGTTTCAATCTCGCCCGAACCGGCCAGGACAATCCTGCTTATCGAGGGGCTTTTTATGTATACATCAATTGGAAGGTAATGGCTTATGCTCACGTGAAATGGGCTGCGAATATCGAGCCTTTTGTCGAAAACTGAAGTTTCAACATAAGGCATCAGGTTCGATTCGCATACGATACGTACCTGATGCGAATCGGCATATTCATAATAGACATTGTAGCTGCCGTTCGAAACAATCTCGTCAAATTCGGGTAAGTTCCGTATTTCCTCAATAAGTTCACCATTGCCAACGATGGTCAATTGGTTTATATTAAAATAACACCCCGTAAATGTTACTGTCAGTATTATTGAGACGATAAGTGTAATAACTTTTGTTTTCATCTGGCTATACAATTAAATGATTTCTGTTAATAAATACAGGTAAAAAATTAAAGGGTTGCAATTCATTTATTTTTTTTAGCGCTTTAGTAAAATTATTTCCCCCGAAGTGGTTTTTATGGTCAGTTTTGGGGTATCGGTATCAGTATCGCCGGTCCGCCCAATATAACGGACAATGTTTTCCTTTTCGTCAATTTTTTCTTTCTGATCGATGGTTGCCTCCATGGGCAAACTAATTTCATTGTTTGTTGTAATGTCGAAATTGATGTCGGTGTCTTTATCAAAGCAAAGGCTGATATTTGTCGAACGTGCATCAATAAAGATATTGTCGAAACCTTTTTTTACTTTTTCGATGGTAAGGTCGCCATAATTCATCCTGATATCTGACTTATTGTTGAACTCGGCAATTGAGAAATCGGTCCAGTTCGATTCGGTTTCAAAATTGTCGATCATCCTAATGCGATATTCATCACGGCTCGAGTTGGCAAGCAATTCGCCAACTTCAGTAATGGTAATGTCGGAGGTTTTGCTGGTAACCCGAAGTTTTCGTGCGCTGGCAAGGTTTAATTCGCCATAGTATATTTCAAGGGTGCCGGCATCAATTTCATTAATAAACGCATCGCCAAAACTGATCTTAATATTGCAATATCCATCAAAATTGTGGGCTTTCAGTTTTCCGTTCGACATATCGATGCTTACATCACCGCTATAATCGTCGAGGTATACATTCCCGAACTTGTTGTTAATTCGCAAATCGAGGTTGTCCGGTAGTTTAACCTTCATATTGATTTCGACCTTCGATTCGGTGATGCCAATGGTTTCAACAAACTTTGTAAATTCCTTGAAAAAGACATTTTGTGTTTCGCCAAGAATAGTGCTGATTACGATATAATGTCCCGATTGGGTAAGCTCGAAACCTATGTCGTTCATCTTTTTCCTCAGCTTATCACGACTTTTTTCAGAAACCTGGACAAATATTTCCACATTAACTGAGTCTTTCTTCCAGGTTTCGAGGCTGATGTCCCCGTATTTGTTACTGATATCGACAACGGAACTTTTGCCGATTTTGAAACTCTTCGAAAGTTGTCTCGATTCGCTAACCTGGCTAAAGGATGTTAATGTTGCCAGCAGAAAAATAAATGTCAGCGACATTACTTTTATCTGGTTGCGGCTAAATTGTAGTTTCTGTTTCTTCATTTTTTAGCAGTTTATTTGATCAAGAACCCTATCGACCATTTCAAGGCGTAACCGGTTGTTTTGGATCATGGCTTCAATCACTTCCCGGTTGTAGTAATTTTCGTTTAAATCGTTCTGCAGTTCCCGATACATATTATCGAGCTCATTGAGGTCATTTTCAATATCTACCTTCAACTCAGGATAGATATTGTAGCATTTCTTTATCTCATTGATTTTTTCCGATACTTCCTTGGCATAAAATGCTTCTGTTTCGATCAGGTTTTTCATTACCGGATCGTTAATATCGGCGTACCTGATTTTTCCTTTATCAGGCCTGTTAATCATAAATGTGGTAACCAGTGCAAGCACCAGCACGGCTGCAACAGCAGCTGAAACTTTCCAGATTTTAAATTTCCCCCGCTCTTCCTTCGCCAGTTTTGTTTCGATTTTGTCCCACACATCGAGTGATGGCAGTTGCATGTCAAAATCGTCACGGTTTGTGCGCATGAAATCTTCAAGCTTCTTCATAATATTTCTCCTTTAAAATTTCGTAAACTTTTCGTTTTGCCCGCATATACTGCGATTTAGAGGTCGACTCGGTAATGCCGAGTATTTGCGCGATCTCAACATGGTCATAACCTTCAAGAAGGTAAAGTGAAAACACGATGCGGCCTCCTTCCGGGAGTTGTTCCATCGCATTTTCGATGTCTTTTGTTGTTAATGGCAATTCGGCCTCTTCTTCTTCAGTAATATTTTTAAAATAGTACATGTCGTCGGTCAACATTAAATCAAGTTTCTTTTTGTTAATTGAGTTGATGCAGGTGTTGATTACAATTCGCTTCAGCCAGGCTCCGAATGTCGATTCATAACGGAAGGTTTCGAGTTTCATAAATGCCTGAACAAAGGCTTCCTGAAGTATATCCTCGGCATCTTCGCGGTTGTTCATCATGCGGTAACAAATATTAAACATTGCCCTTGCATATAGCTCGTACAACTGTCGACGGGCCCGGTTATCACCTTTTTTACTGGCCTCAATTAACTGTTTGTGTATGTCTACTTGTGTTCCCAACGATTTTTAATTCCAATTTTAGAGACAAAACGAATTTGAAACAGTTGCAATTTCCTGAAGTTTTTTTAAATAAAACTGTTTATTTTTTCTTTTTTATTTGCATTATCGGAAAAACATATTTCAACATGCTGATATTCAGATTTACTTTGAACGGTAAGCAGAGAAAATAATTCCGGGGATACAGATCATTGCAAAAAATACAAAACAAATTCTCATGCTGTTTTGAAAGCCATCAAGCGTTTCAACCGTAATTTTCGATCTTCCAATAAGAATGGTCATAACCAATGTGGCAATCATCATGCTGAAAGTCTGGCCAATTACCCTCATTGTGGCTGTTGTCCCTGAAGCAATGCCATAATTTTCCCTGCTTACCGATCCCATTATCGCGTTGGTATTAGGTGTGGAAAAGAGGCCAAAACCAAGCCCCAGAAAAAACAGTATCACTGTGAGTGACGACAGGGAAGTTTCAGCATTGACAAAAACCAGCGAAATCAGCCCAAAGAAGGTGAGTGCCATCCCAATTGTAGCGAGAAGTCCCGGACGGATTTTATCTGACATACGGCCAGTGAGCGGTGCGGTAATCACCATAACAACAGGCTGTATTACCAGTATTAATCCTGCATCGCGGGGAGAAAGGCCTTTCGAAAACTGCAGATATAGGCTCAGCATAAATCCAATAGCAAACGAGGCTGAATAATGGATAAGCGCTGCCAGGTTAGAATAAGAAAAGAGCCTGTTGTTTTTTAACAAGGTAATATTCAGAATAGGATTAGCCTGCTTTTTCTCAATTCTAAAAAATGCAATAATGAGCAGTATTGATCCCGTAAACATGAGGATGCCCAAAATTGAATTGATCCTTCCCCCTCCAAAAATAAAACCAAAAATAGCAATGGCATACACAAAGCTTCCTCTGTAGTCGAATTTTTGCAGTGTTGATTTAACATGCTCGTTTTTAAGGTTCATGTGTGCAAAGACTATGGCAAGCAGGCCAAGCGGCACCGAGGCCAGAAAAACATAAGCCCATCCTCCAAAATGGGTCAGAAACCCCCCTGCAAAAGGCCCGAGGGTTAATCCGGCATAAACCGAACCGATATTAAGCCCAAGTGCTGCCCCCCTTTTATTATGCGGGTAAACCAAAGTAATAATTGCCAATCCGCTCACGTGCATAAAAGCGGCCCCAATTCCCTGCATCGACCGCATAATCAACAAGAATGCCATGTTGGGGCTGAAAGCAATCAGCAACGAAAAAACCGTAAAAAGGTACAAGCCGATTTTAAAGATTTTAACCCTTCCCCAGATATCGGCTATTTTGCTAATGGGAAGCAACACAATTGCATTGGCAAGTAAAAACGAATTCGTAACCCAGCTCAGGGTTGTTGCGCTGCAATTAAAATGTTCCTGAATATCGGGGAGGCCAATGTTTACAGCTGCAAGCATAAAAGGATTCATGAACGAAGCAAACATTGTTGTAAGCAGAATTGGCCAAAGTTTTCCGGTTCCTTTTTCAGTCATACTCCAAACGGTTTTTTATGATTTTTACAAAATTCATTATTATTTGTTGATTCATCAGTTCGGGATGAAATTGCAATGTATAGAAATCATGACCGGTACGTTTCATGACCTGGTTCCTGCATGTTGAGGAAAATGCAATCAGTTCAAATCCCAAGGGAAGCGATATTGAATCGTGGTGCATGGTTCTTGCTGTAAACTTCTCAGGCATATTTCTGAATAAGGGGTAGGGTTTCAGTATTTCGACAAGGATTTCGCCAATTTCTACTTCTTTGCTTCTGTATAATTCCGAACCAAAAAGAACACCGGTTATATGATGCCCGGCACAAATACCCAGTAGAGGTTTCCGGTATTCTTTCAACCATTGAAAATACGGGAGGTGGTGCTCAACAATATCGTCACCACAAGGTGAACCTGATATTATTAAACCGTCAAAGCTTTCCAGGTTAACTTCAGGTAAATTTGAGAACTCTTCAATGAAGGGGTCGGCTCCTGATTTAAGGGCTATATTTACCAATGGATCAACAAACTCTCGTATATGGGGCTCAGCACTGTTAATGATAAGTAATTTTACCATGTCCGCTTGTATAATTCCTCAATTATACTATAAAACTATAAAAAAAGGAAATTGACGAAAATTTGAGAAGAAAATCATTGTAAATTTGCATTGTGATCTTTTCGGGTTTTACGTAGGGGTTTTACGTAATTCATTTATTCATTTTTCGCCTCAAAAGCAGAAGCCCTATATTCATGCAATTCTAAAATTTCTTGAATAATGAACTGGATAATTTCAAAAAAAAACCTTTCCGAAAGTATTGCAAAGCTCGAAATAAGGGCAACTGAAATAGCCCGGGTTTGTAAGCCCGGACACCACGTGATTGTAAAAATATTTCCCGACTCCGAAAACTTACCAATGGTAATTTCAGGTGTCGACAGGCACAAGGAAACAATTATATTGTACGTGCACAAAATAGGTGCTTTACCCAGGTTACTTGCCGGCCTGAATGTTGGAGATGAAATTTTTTCAGTTGAAGGCCCTTGTGGTGAGGCTGTTCCAATTATAAAAGCGGGCACCGTTGTTTTGGCTGCGGGGGGGATTGGCATCTCACCCCTGCTGCCCATTGCCGAAGCAATGAAAAAAGCAGGTAACAGGGTAATTACCATTTTGGGGGCACGTTCGGGTGAATACCTGATTCTTGAAAAGCAAATTGGACAGGTGTCCGATGAACTTATTATTATGACCGATGACGGTAGCGCAGGCAGAAAGGGATTGGTTGTTGAAGGGATACTCGATGTGCTGCGCAGGGAAAAAATAAACCAGGTTATTACCATTGGCCCTGCACGGATGATTAAAAATTCAACTCTTATAACACGCAGGTTTAACATCCCGCAAATTTCTATTTTATATTCAAGCCAGGTAGGAACCGACGGTCTCAACGGAATTTACCGTGTTTCAATTTGCGATTGCTCAAAATATATTTGTGTCGATGGTATGGATTTCAATGCATATTACCCCGATTTTGATACGATGATTGAAAAAATGAAGGGCCGGCTTGTTGATGATTATTCGGGAAACCAGGTTTATCAGGAAGCCATGATCTATATATAATCCTTTTACTTTGTCAATATACCATCTTCAATTTCTTTCTTGAGGTAGTGCCATTTTATTTTAGCTATCGATATAATTTATTGAAGGAGTTGATAAACATCTGTTTTCCGATGGTTACAGATAAATGGGAAAGGCTAAAGTTTTTAAGTTCAACTTCCTTCTTCCAGATTTCTAAGTAACTTTTGCTATTTTCGTAACATATTTTATATGAGTTAACCCCTATAGAAAGTTGTTAGCCTTTAATACTGTTACCGATTGATTTGAGTGTGATAAATGGAAAATTTAAAAACCATCATAAAAGAAAAGCAAACAGTTTCTTATCACGAAGATAATGTTATTTCAAACATGCATCTTTTGGTTAAATCGTTGGTTAAGAGCAAATCGATCGAAAAAACTTTACAGGTTTTTTGCAAAATGTTTTCTTCAGCCTATTTGCCCGATGTTTCGATGAGCATGAGAACGGTTTTTGACAATGCAGAGTATCATTGCAAAAAGCTGTTGAAGCAAAACCTTATTTTGCAGCGTAAATTTAAAACACCCGACAATAAAGAAGGCCATGTTGAAATTATGATTGCAAACGAAAAACCGGCAGGCCTTGAACAACTGATCACCAGCATTAACAAAAACCTCGACTACATAATACCTGTTCTGATTGGCCAGTTATCGGGTTTTCAGCTTGAGAAACTGGTTGCCGACAACACCGAACGTGAAAAAGAGCTTAAAAGCATAAACCTGACTGCTGAAATCCTCAAACAGGGGAAGACGCTCAATGAGTCGTTGCAGGATATTTGTTCGAACCTGCCTGAGGCAATGCAGTACCCAAAATATACAGTTACCCGAATTTTTTATGAGGATAAAATTTACACAAGCAAAAACTTCAGGGAAACACAGTGGGTGTTAAGTCAAAATTTCGAAACGCCTGACAATAAAAGAGGAAGTATAGAAATATTTTATATAAAGAAATTTCCTGAACTTGATGAAGGGCCTTTCCTTGAACAAGAACGAAACCTGATAAACAACCTTGCAGCTTTGATTTCGGGTTCAGCATCGAAGAATGCACTTAAAGAACTTTTGAGGAAAAACACAGAGAGGCTAAAAGAACTAAAAGGGATTAACACAACTTCCGAAATTCTCAAAAGGGGAATACCTATCGAGGGAGCGTTAAAGGAAATATGCCGCATCCTGCCGGCTTCATGGCAATATGTATCGGACACTGTAGCCCGCATTAAATACGACAAATGGGTGTTTCAGAGTGAAAATTTCATGGAAACGCCATGGAAAATGGAACAGGAATTTGAGACGACAAAAAAGAAAAAAGGCCTGATCGAAATTTTCTACCTCAGAGAATTCCCCACCGAAGACGAAGGGCCATTCCTGGCCGAAGAGCGTAGCCTTTTAATCAATGTTGCCAACCTGATCGCGGGTTCGGCTACAAAAGATATCTTTAACAAACTTCAGCATGAAAATACCGAACGCCTAAAGGAATTAAAGGCCATTAACCTTACATCAAAAATAATTGAGAAGGGAAATTCGATTGAAGAAACCCTGCAAAAAATATGTTCCATTTTACCAAAATCATGGCAGTATCCGCGATATACAGTTGCATGCATAAAATTCGAAGGTAAAGAATATTACAGTAAAAATTTCCGTACCACAATATGGCGGCAAAAGGAAGAATTCAGCACCATTGATAACAAAAAGGGAACTGTTGAGATTTTTTACACGAAACAATTCCCCCCCGAACACGAAGGACCGTTTTTAGCAGAAGAACGCAACCTGCTTGTGAACATATGTAAGCTCATCAGCGGTTATCTGAACAATTACAAAGGACGTGAAATCTATACAAAAAATGTATTTATCCCACAGCAAACACATAAAGCCGATGAGTTCCGAAAATCACTTATAAAGAATAAAAAACCTCTTCAGTTATATTTCAACCAGCAAACCATCGACAAGTATGTTTACCTCGACATGATGAAATATAAGGTGAAGCATATTTTGTTTGTATCAACCCTTTATGATGCGTTCGTGCTTGAGAACGAGGACTCTTTCTTTGAAAAATTCATGGGCGAAATTTACCAGTACAGCCTTTTCTCACTGCCCCGGATTACAGGGGTATCTTCGGCCGAAGAGGCACTTGAATTGCTTGAGACCACGCACTTCGACCTCGTGATACTTATGGTGGGCATCGACCGCGAAGCGCCCATCTCACTGAGTGAAAAAATAAGAGAGAAAAACATCAACCTACCCATATACCTTTTGCTAAACAAGAAAAGCGATGTGCAATATTTTGAAGAACTTGTGCCTACTATTCCATCGGTAAACAAAATCTTTGTATGGAACGGCGATTCTTTGATCCTGTTTGCCATTGTTAAGTCAACCGAGGATAAAACCAATGTTGAAAACGACACAAAAATTGGGCTGGTAAGGGTTATACTCATTATTGAAGATTCCCCAATTTATTACTCAAAATACCTTCAGATACTTTATTCCATTGTGTTTGGCCAGGTACAGCGCCTGCTGCCCGAGGTGGAAAAAAACGAACTCGACAAAATATGCAAGATGCGGTCGAGGCCCAAAATACTGCATGCCCGCAATTATGATGAGGCTGTTGTGATTTTTAACAAATACAAAGACTTTTTGCTATGCATTATTTCCGATGTTGAATTTGAAAGGGCTGGGAAGACAGACAAAAAAGCCGGAATAAAGTTTATTCAATACGTGAAGTCACACATTTCCGACTTACCGGTAATCCTTCAGTCGTCTGACAATTCGAATGAAAAGATCGCAAAGCAATTGAAAGTTAGCTATATCAACAAGAACTCAGAAACCTTATTGTCCGATATCAGCAGGTACCTGAACCGTTTCCTTGGGTTTGGCAATTTTATTTTCAGGGACAAGGATGGCAATAAAATAGGGGTTGCAAAAAACCTTCGTGACTTTGAAAATTACCTGAGGGAAATCCCCGATGAATCATTTCAGTTGCATGCCTCCGAAAACCAGTTCTCGTTGTGGCTAATGGCCCGTGGCGAAATTCAACTTGCCAAAACCCTTAACCCGATTGCCCTCGACGAGTTTAGCGACATCAAAGAATCGAGGAGATTTTTCCTTGAAACCATCAACAGGTACAAGGACGAAAAGAAGAGAGGCAAGATACTCCGGTTCGATGAAACATCAACGCTTGATGAGAAGAACATTGTTTCTTTTGCCAGCGGATCGCTTGGGGGAAAAGGCAGGGGGCTTGCTTTTATAAATACGCTGATAAACAATGTTGATTTTTCAGGATTGGACAATCAGATTAATATTGTTTCACCGGTTACTGTAATTATTGGCACCGATGAATTTCATGAGTTTATTTCCAGAAATAAGCTCATGCCAAAAATTATCGACCCTAAAATTAGTTATAAGGAACTGCGCAGGCACTTTGCCAATGCTTCTCTTTCTTATTCACTTGAAGTAAAGCTGAAAGATTTTGTTTCACAAATCGATAAGCCATTCGCGGTAAGGTCGTCGAGCACTTCTGAAGACTCGCTTACCCAGCCTTTCGCGGGTGTGTTCGATACATACATAATACCCAACTGCGAATACAATAAACGCATAGTTTTCGAACGCATTTCGCTTGCCATTAAACTGGTATATGCCTCGGTGTATTCCGATAAGGCCCGCACCTATTTTAAGGCCATTCACCATAAAATTGAAGAAGAAAAAATGGCCATAATCATACAGGAATTGGTTGGCAGCCAGCATGGCAGGTATTATTACCCGCATATTAGCGGGGTGGCACAATCATACAATTATTATCCTGTGGCACACATGAAACCCGAAGAGGGCTTTGCGGTTGCCGCGATAGGATTGGGGGCATATGTTGTTGACGGTTGGAAATCGTACCGTTTTTCACCGGTTTATCCCCAATTGTCGATGTTTACAGTTAAAGACTTGCTTACCAGTACTCAGGTGCAGTTTTTTGCACTCGATTGCAGTGACGAAAAATTTGATTTTCTTGAAGATGGCGAGCTGGCTTCATTAAAACTTCTCGAAATTGATGTGGCTGAAAAAGATGGCATCCTTCCGCATTGTGCATCGGTATACAATCATAACAACGACACGGTTGAACCCGGGCTGTCGAAACCCGGCCCCCGGATTATTAATTTTGCCAACATTTTACATTACAACTATATACCGCTTGCCGAAACCATTAACGTATTGCTGAATACAATAAAAGATGCATTCGGATCGCCGGTTGAAATTGAATATGCAGTTAACCTCGAAAAGGGTAAAAATAACCTGCCTTCTTTTTATCTGCTTCAGATAAAACCCCTTATAGGGAACTTGCTAATGCACAATGTAAATATCGATTCCCTCGACAGGTCAAAGATGATCTTGTATACACGTTCGAGCCTTGGGAACGGGAATATTACCGATCTGACCGATATTATTTATGTCGATACCGAAAAATTCAGCAAACTCGAAACAATGGAAATGGCAGCCGAAATTGAATACCTGAACAATATAATGGTGAACAACGACCGCTATTATGTGCTGATAGGCCCCGGGCGGTGGGGCACCCGCGACCGTTTTATTGGCATCCCTGTGGTCTGGTCGCAGATTTCGAATGCAAAGGTTATTGTCGAAGTCAGTCTCGATAATTACCCTCTCGATTCATCGCTGGGTTCACATTTCTTTCACAATGTAACTTCAATGAATATCGGTTACTTCTCTGTTCAACACAGCTCGTATACCGATTTCATAAAATGGGATGTTCTAAGGGAACAAATTATTGTAAACGCTACAAAACATTTTAAACACATAAGGTTTGAGAAGCCTTTGGAAATATATATGGATGGGATACACAGAACATCGGCAATAATAACAAATCAGAAAGATGATTAACATTGGCATTTTCAACGAACATCGGTTGTCACTTGAGGGGACCTGCAAGCTTTTAACCGACAATGAAGAATTTAATGTCCTTTTCATGTGCGAGGATAAAACTCAACTCAGGGAAAAAATGAAACCATTCCCGGTTCACATCCTCCTGTTAACCATGTACGACATATCAATAAACAGTGTGAACCTAATTGTGCAACTTTGCATTGAGAATCCCAAAACGAAAATCCTGATTCTTTCGGCTACCGGCAGCGAAGAAATTATTCTGAAAACAATCAAAGCAGGAGCAAAGGGGTTTCTTGGCCCCGAATCATCATACAAAGATCTGATAGAAGCCATTTATACCATTCGAAGTGGGCACGACTATTTCAGTAAATCAATAACCCAACTGCTGCTCAACCGTTATATTAAAAACCTGAAAGATGACGAAACCCAACAACAGGGAGATTTATCGAGCCTTAGCGCCCGGCAGGTCGAAATTGTAAAATTGTGGGGGAACAGCTATTCAAACCAGGAAATTGCCGAAAAACTTTATATAAGTATCCGTACGGTCGAATCGCATAAAAACCATATTATGCAAAAACTTAACCTGAAAAGCACTGTCGATCTGGTTAAGTTTGGCATCAAAAACAACATTATCGAAATTTAATTTTCCAGACACTGGCAGCTAGCTTTTCCTCTTTCCCCGAAATAATCATGGTCAGCGCAGAAAAGGCGAAGGGCAGAAGGCAGATGAACATTCAGATGAACAACTGATGACTGGATGAATGACCTAAAGTTTCCATATAAGAAACTCACAATTCACACAGTTCCACATTCTCACAGCCCTACATTCTAACAATACCACAACCTCAATCTCAGCCTCAACCTCAGCCTCAGCCTCAACCTCAGCCTCAACCTCAACCTCAACCTTAACCTCAATCTCAACCTCAGCCTCAACCTCAGCCTCAGCCTCAGCCTCAGCCTCAAGCTTAACTTCCCCCTAAGTAAATCACTTAAAAAACAATAGTTTTTACAAGTCCTTTAATGGGAATAGTATTTTTATTCCTTCATTTTACAGCAAGTTTTGGTTATACAAAAAACGCTTAATAAACACGAATAGTTAATTATACTTACAAACATAAATTTTCAAATTATGGCCGATATTTTAGATGTTAAAGTAAACGAGTTTATGGCAAAAATCATTGCCAAAAATCCGGGTGAATCGGAATTTCACCAGGCAGTTCAGGAAGTGGTTGAATCATTGATGCCCTTCATTGAAGAAAACCCCAAATACAAGCACGCGAAAATACTTGAACGGATTGCCGAGCCAGAAAGGGTAATCATGTTCAGGGTGCCCTGGGTTGACGATAAAGGTGAAATTCAGGTAAACAAGGGGTTCCGTATCGAAATGAGCAGCGCCATTGGCCCATACAAAGGCGGACTGCGTTTTCATCCCACTGTGAACCTGGGTATTTTGAAATTCCTGGCTTTCGAGCAGGTATTCAAAAACAGCCTTACCACTCTGCCAATGGGTGGGGGAAAGGGAGGTTCAGACTTCGACCCGAAAGGAAAATCAGACAATGAAATCATGCGTTTCTGTCAGTCGTTTATGACCGAACTTCAACGTCACATTGGCGCCGATACCGATGTGCCAGCCGGTGATATTGGCGTAGGTGGCCGCGAAATAGGTTACATGTATGGACAATATAAAAGGATAAGGAATGAGTTTACAGGAGTTTTAACAGGGAAAGGCCTCGAATGGGGCGGTAGCCTTATTCGTCCAGAGGCAACAGGTTATGGTTCGGTTTACTTTGCTGAAGAAATGCTGAAAACCCGTGGAGACAGCCTCGAAGGGAAAATATGTACCGTTTCAGGTTCAGGAAACGTGGCACAGTATACAGTTGAAAAACTTCTCGAGCTTGGAGCAAAACCGGTCACACTTTCCGATTCATCGGGTTACATCTACGACCCTGAAGGCATCGATACCGCAAAACTGGAATGGGTAATGGAACTTAAGAACATCCGCAGGGGTCGCATTAGCGAATATGCCCAAAAATTCAATTGCAAATATATTGAAGGAAAAACTCCGTGGGGTGAAAAATGCGATGCTGCATTCCCGTCGGCTACACAAAACGAGATTAACGAAGACGATGCAAACATACTTGTTAAAAACGGTTGCTTCGTTGTTTCAGAAGGGGCAAACATGCCATCGACACCCGAAGCCGTTGAAGTATTCCTTAAAGCCAAGATACTTTATGGCCCTGGTAAAGCAGCAAACGCCGGTGGTGTAGCAACTTCTGGGCTTGAAATGACTCAGAACTCGATGCGCCTTCCGTGGACCCGCGAAGAGGTAGACCAAAGGTTGCACCAGATCATGATCAGCATTCACCAAACCTGCGTTAAGTATGGCACCGAACCCGATGGTACGATCAACTATGTGAAAGGCGCCAATATCGGCGGTTTCATAAAAGTTGCCGATGCAATGATGGCACAGGGAGTGGTATAATCTATTAAATAAAGTTTTTTTAAAGAGGGCATCCGAAAGGTTGCCCTTTTTTATGAAAATATTTTTCTGAAAAACAATAAGCAAGACGACAGTACATACAAAAATATTGCATTAAATTTGGGATACTGTATTTTTCCCCTAACTAAGAATTCAATATCAAGCTGAAAAAATGGATACGAATAAGCTCCTAAAGCATAAGGGAAATTTTCGGGGCATAAACCTGAAAAGATATTACTATTTGACTGATATTTAGGTTGTAAACTTTCTAAAAACACGATATTTAATGATTCGTCAACACTATAAAAAGATGCATATAAAAGAGTTAAAAACTGTATTCATATTATTTTGCTTAATGTATTTTATATTGCCTGCACATGCCCAGGATACAACTCCTCCTGTATTTCAAAGCCTCTGGATAGAAAATGACACTGTATTTAATGGAGATAGTGTCGAAATATTTATTCGTGCGTATGACAGTCAATCAGATATAGATAGGATGGAATTGAGTCTCAGAAATCAATATGACGGATTGGTTTATTCATTGTTTTTCCCAGATTATTATCCATCTTCAGAATATAATATATTTACGGACATAGGTGATAATATTTTTAAATTAAAGTATCCAATATCGAAATGGGCTGCCAGTTGCAAAACGATTATTGAATCTATTGTAATTTCTGACAATAGTTCAAATATATTTTATAGTGGAACATATCCAATCGATTCGTTCTATGTCCTGTCTGATTCTCCTGATACACTTGGCCCGGAATTAATTTCAATCAGTGTAAATCCGGACACTGTTAAAATTAAAGAAACAGTCACTTTAAATATGGAAATTACTGACGATGTATCTGGCTTTTATTTTTGTAATTATACATTGTTAGATGAAGAAAACAATAAAATTACATATTATTTCGGAAATTATGTAAACAATCAACTGTTACAAATTGGCACAAACAATTATACTTTGGATGTTACCATACCTTATGAGACAAAAAGAGGTTATTATCATTTCAGGATTGGATTTCTTGACAAACAAGACAATGAAACTGAATATGATCTGGTTAATAATGTCTTTTTTGTAGATAGTGATATAATTGATAATAACCCCTTTGTTAATAAAGCAAGCGTAAAAATATATCCAAATCCAACAAATGGTCATATTAATATTGTAGGTTTAAAAACTGAAGATGTTAAGTTGCGAATAATTTCGTTAGATGGGAAAGTAGTACAAGATGAAAAAATTAGTAGTGATAAAACTTATGATTTAACTGGTTTACCTCATGGTTTTTATCAAATAATAATTAATAAAGGTGAAAATGTTTTAACGAGACAAATTATTTTAAACGGGCATTAATACCTTCAAAAAATCAAATAGTAATTTGAATTATCTTCAACCCATAAATTATAACTGTTTTTCATAGGCGTGTAAAAAGACTTGTTAGACTTTATTTTGTGCAATTTCAAAAAGTTATTTATACAGACTTCCTTAACTGTTTAAAAAATATTTTTCAGATGGATAATGAAAACAAACCATCTAAAAGGCTCTTTTCACTCGATGCCCTGCGCGGGTTTACCATTGCCGGGATGATACTGGTAAACGTACCAGGTTCGTGGGACCATGTTTACCCTATGCTGCGCCATGCCTCGTTTAACGGGCTTACGCTTGCCGACCTGGTTTTCCCGTTTTTCCTTTTTATTGTGGGGGCTTCCATTGTGCTTGCCTTGGGTAAAAGGCTCGAACAAAATGTGTCTAAAACGAAGATAGCCGGGAAAATTATTTATCGAACCCTGGTGATTTTTGTTATTGGGCTTTTCCTTAACTGGATGTCGGTCCACTTTACATTTCCGTTGCGCGTGGCCGGGGTATTGCAGCGCATTGCATTATGTTACCTGGCTGCCTAACTGCTTTTTATTTATGCTTCCCGAACGGTGCAGATCATCGTAGGACTAATCCTTCTGTTGGGCTACTGGATACTCACCATGTTTATCCCGGTACCGGGGCATGGTGTGGTTTTTACGCCCGAAATGAGCTGGACAGCCTGGGTAGATGGTAAGTTGTTGCCAGGGGCGATGTATTTTAAAACCTGGGATCCGGAGGGCATTCTAAGTACTTTCCCTTCTATTGTTACAACACTGCTGGGAGTATGGGCATCAATCTTAGTAAAACAACTTGGGAAATTCTCGCAGAAATGCATTGCACTGTTAATCTTTGGAATATCATTACTTATTGCAGGTTTGCTTCTTTCCTCATCCTTCCCCGTCAATAAAAATGTCTGGAGCAGTTCGTTCGTTCTGGTAACCTCAGGCCTGGCCTCCCTGTTGTGGGCTTTGATGATTTTTATTGTTGACATGAAGGGATGGAACAAATGGACCAAACCAGGAATAGTTTTCGGGGCCAATGCCATTACTGCATACATTTTACATTATCTGCTGTATTATCCTTTGGGATATATCAATTTTGGCAGCGGCTCGTTACAAAACCATTTCATGGATGTTTTTTCGGGCTTTTTACCCCAAAACCTGGCTTCGCTTTTATGGGCTGTGGTTTATGTTGTAATTTGTTACTTCCCTGTCTGGATTTTATACCGTAAAAAAGTATTTATTAAAATTTAGAAGGGCAATTAATTTTGTAATTTAATTTTTATGATTTCAGATACTTAATACTAAAATTATATGAAAAACAGTGAACGGATTATTTATGGATTAATCCTTACTACAGTAATTTTTCTTGCTGCCAATTTAATTGGTACAAAGTTTTCTCCTGTTTCGGGTTTTTTCCCCCGCTCGTTTGTTACCCATTCGGTGATGATGATATTATCCATTATACTGATTATTGTCATGAAGAAAACCACCAGGTACAAAATTGCAATTCCCAAATTTAAAACCCTGGTAAAACCATTCTTATTTGGAATTGTGGTTGCGATTGTAGTTAATATCGTGCTTTCATTTATTATCATTAAAACCGGAGGGAAAAATGAAGCTCACCCGCTTCTGTCAGAAATGAAACCGATGCAGGTTCTATTGTTTGTTTTCTTTTATGCTAGCATATGTGAAGAACTGTTATTCCGAGGATTTTTAATGAATATTTTGAGACCTCTTAAACGATATAAACTGGATATTTCAGGAACAAAATTATCGTTGCCCGTAATAATTAGTGCGTTGATGTTTGGTGCCGCTCATTTGATTTTAATTACCACAGGGGCAAGTGGATTATTTATACTGCGAATTGTTCTTTTTACCTTTTTTCTTGGTTTATTATCGGGTTATCACCAGGAGAAAAACAACAACAACATCCATGCAATTATTGCCCACATGGGAGGTAATGTGTTGAGCATTGTTTCAGTGTTTATGGTTCAATAAATAAAAACCAATCATCATTCCTTATGAATATTGAAGTATATTACTTTTCAGGCACAGGAAACTCATTATATGTTGCCTGTAGCATTGCCGAAAAAATTAATGGAACATTGATACCAATAGCTTCTGTTGTAGGACAAAGCAAAATCGAAACCACTGCAGATGTTATTGGTATTGTTTTCCCTGCCTATCTTGCACAGCATACCGGCGTTCCTGTTATGGTTGAAAAATTTGTCAGAAAGCTCAAAAACACCAATTCAAGATATGTGTTTGCAGTTTGTACCTGCGGAGGATATGAAAATGTGAATGCGCTTCCTACCTTGAAGAACCTGGGAAGAATTATCAGAAAGTCAGGAGGAAAGCTTACTGCTGAATTTTCGGTTAGGCTTCCTATGAATAATTTGCAGTACCCGCCATACGTAAAACACGACCATGATAAGATGTTTTCCGACAGTCATAAAAAAATTGAGGACATCTGTAAGCGGATAAAAAAGAGGAAAAAGAATAAGCACCAAATCCTTAAATCATTGCTGAACCTGACAATGACCCCGCTGTACCTGATGCTGAAAAACCTTTATGTAAACGATCTGAAGAAAAAAGCAAAAGTTTCTCCTGATTCAACACTTTCGTTTCCTGAATTAATTTATCTGTCAGATAATAGTATTTTCAGCACCGAAGCGTGTAACGGGTGTGGTGTATGTGAAAAAATATGCCCGGCCGGTAATATCAAAATCATAAATGATAAACCCATTTGGCAAAACCATTGTGAAATGTGCATGGCCTGCACTGAATGGTGCCCGCAACAAGCAGTCAACCACTGGAACCGGAAAGAAGGCGTAACATACCACCACCCTGACGTCAAGCTTTCAGATATGCTAATAAATTTGAAATAAGGTTTTAAGCAAACTTCCAGAAAGAAAATGCAACTAGATATTAGTTGCAAAAAATGTGTATCTTTGCTTATAAAAAGGGGATGACAAAAGCTGAAAAATTATTGACCCGTTTTTTATCCAGACCTTCGGATTTTTCATATTCAGAATTGAAAACATTGCTGGTTATGTTGGGATATACCGAGGAGCAGTGCAGTGGTTCAAGGGTTTGTTTTAAAACAGAAGGTCATAAAATTAAGCTTCATAAGCCTCATCCCGGTAACTTGTTAAAAAAATATCAACTAAACTTTATTATCGAAAAGTTAAAAGAAGAAAAAATATTATGATAACAGGGGGCAGTATGAAAGATATATTACAATATAAAGGATTCATTGGCAGTGTACATTTCTCTGCCGATGATGAAGTCTTTTTTGGAAAGATTGAAGGGATAAATGACTTGGTTACATTTGAGGGTAGTTCAGTAAAAGAATTAACCGATGCTTTTCATTTTGTAGTCGATGAGCACATTAAAGATTGTGAAAGGGAAAATATTGAAGCCGAAAAGAGCTATAGAGGTAGCTTCAATGTCCGTATCAGCCCTGAATTGCACCGGCGTATTGCAACATCAGCGAAAACCCGGGGACTCTCCATCAATAAATACATCAATGAAGTGCTTTTAAAAAATGTAAATGTTTAGAGTCTTATTTTGGGTTTAAAATCACTGGGCTGAAACGTAAACCGGATTGACTTTGTTTTTGTATGTATCGGGCATATCGGGGATACCGTTTCCGTTGGTATCGTCGAAAGATTTCAGGTAATAATACAATGCCAGCCACTCTTTGGCCTCCTGTATTCCTTCTGTATACGGGTCGGTGTCGATAAGAAATTCGTTGTTCTCAATTATCTTACCCTCTGCGTCTTTCGGTGTAACGTTAACGATACCAAAACTCATTTTTTTAATTTTACCAATAAAACCAAGTATGTATTTGTTGGCGGCAATGCCGTAAAGTGTTGTATCTTTTCGCGAAAAGTCAACCTTTTGAAATCCTTTAACATCATCCCCGACAATTATTTCAGAGATTTTTCTGAAAAGCCCTTTGTCGGGGTTGTGAATTATCTGCATGCCAGAAAAAAATAGGTAGTAGTCGTACATCGAGGGATAAACCGTCAGGATTAGTTCCATTACTTTCTTGAGTTCGTTCCCGGTAATGTATATTTTTCCTAGTGGAGAACCAGGCAACAACCCTTCACCTTGACCAATAGGCATAATGTTAAAAATATCGTTTATGTTTTGTAGGCCTTTATTCCCTTTAAGGATTGAATGCCTAACAACACCGTTGGCAACGATTGAAATATCAACCTCCTGTCCATGAATTTCATTCAAGTAAAAATACACTGCATCGGAAACCATTGGGCCGATATGGCTTGCTTCAGGGTTCTCATGTTCAAACAAAATGTCGTAACCCGTTTCAAAAACCGGAAGGGAAAAATTAGTTGCAATAGGCTTCAGCAAATCTTCTCCAAGTTTTGCGGCCTTTTCATCTATCTTTTTTTGAATGTTTTCATCTGCAACAACCATATCATCCATTTTTACCAAGGCGTATTTAAAAATGGGTTTTTCTTTGCCATTAAGTTCAATTTCAATGCTGCCAACATTTGAGCCATGGCATCCGGTTTGTACAACGGGCCCGTTTCGGGTTTCTATTGGCTCGGCCAGATAGGTATGTGTGTGCCCGCTGATAACAAGGTCGATTTCAGGAACAACATTTGCCAGGCCAACGTCCTCACCGTCCCATTCTCCATGCTTGTTTTTTTCTACACCCGCGTGCGAAAGGGCAATAACCAAATCAACATTTTCTTTCTTTTTAAGCATACGCGCTGTTTTGCGGGCGCTTTGTTTAATGTTGTATACCCGTACCCCAAAATCGCCGGGTATTGCATCTTCGGCATCTTCACCAATCAGAGCCAAAAGCCCAATTCTCAACCCGTTTTTTTCGATAACAGAATAGGGTAATATGGTCTCATTTTCGAAGAGTAGTAGCAGTTTGTCATCGTTTTTCATTTTTGAGGGGCGGTAATTTGAGCATAACAACTGGGGTATTTCCCCTTTTACTTTCGAGTCGGTGATAATTTTCGCGAGCATATTGGCACCAAAATCAAACTCATGGTTCCCGATGGCACAAAAATCAAAACCCATTTCCTTCATCAGGTTTAACTGGAAACCACCATTTGTTTCAAGGGTTTGAAAAAGGGTTCCCATCAGGAAGTCACCTGCATCGACAACAAGCAGTTTATCGCCGTAAATTTCTTTCTGGCTGTTAATGTAGCCTGCAATGCGTGAAAAACCTCCCAGTGTTGGATCCTGGTCGTTTTTCAGCGGAGTATATTCCGACTCCGGAGCAAGGCCGTTCAGGTGCGAATGCAGATCGTTGGTGTGTAGTATAACGATATCCTGCGCGTTCAAGATTGTTGCTAATGTCAACAACAATGTAAAAGGCAAATATTTCATCGTATGTCGTTTTTAAAGTTAACTATCAATATTTTTCAAAAATTACTAAAACAAAAATAGAATTCTGATTGTTTTAAAAAGAAAATAAATCATAATAAAACATTAATTATATGGCCGATCTATCAACTTTTTATTTGGGGCTAACGTTAAAGTCGCCGGTAATACTGGGAGCAAGCAACATTGTTAGCGATGAAAATCAAATTTCTAAAGCCGTTGAAGCAGGCATTGGCGCCATTGTATACAAAACACTGTTTGAGGAACAAATACAGCTTGAATCACTTCAGTTTGATGAAGAACTTCATGAATATGATCATCGGGCGGCCGAGATGGAAAAAATATTTCCCGAAATTGAACACGCGGGAACAGAAGAACATCTTCTAAAGCTAAAACGATTTAAAGAAAAAGTTGAAGTTCCCGTTATTGCAAGTGTCAATGCCATATACAATACTTCGTGGGTTGAATATGCACAACAACTGGCAGAAACCGGTGTAGATGCTTTGGAACTGAATTTTTATCGTGTTCCTGTATCAGGGGAGGCAACCGGTAGTGAAATTGAGAATCATCAGTTGCATATCCTTAAAGAAATTAAAGAGGCTGTTAAAATTCCTGTGGGAGTTAAATTAAGTCCTTTCTATACCAATCCCATCAATTTCATTGAGAAACTTGACAAAGCAGGCGCTGATGGCATTGTGCTGTTTAACCGTTTTTTCCAGCCCGAAATTGACATTGAGAAAGAAGAATACCATTTTCCGTGGGAACTGACAAAAGAGGGTGAATACAAAGTTACCTTGAGATATGTCGGATTACTTTACAAAAATATTAAAGCTGGAATTATTGCGAACAGGGGGATCAAAACAGGAGAAGATGTTGTTAAGATGATCCTTGCCGGGGCCGATGCCGTTCAAATGGTGAGCGCTTTTTATGAAAACAGCATGGGCTACCTGAAACAGGTACTTTCGGATGTGGAAAAATGGATGGACAAAAAAGGTTATGCAACCCTTGATGCTTTTAAAGGAAAACTCTCAAAAGCCAATACCAATGACGATTTTTCTTACCGCCGTGCCCAGTATGTCGATATTTTGAAGAATGCCGATGAAATTTTAAAGAAGTACCCGATGAGGTAGATGGAT
>JAFGEV010000161.1 GCA_016931385.1 Prolixibacteraceae bacterium | reverse complement strand
GACTCAATAAATTATGTTGAGGATAAAATCGTTGAAGAGCTGGCTCTTGAAACAGCTTTTGAAGGCAACCGTTTCAGTGATTTGATGAGAATCGCGTTACGAAGGAATGACCCTGCGTACCTGGCAAAAAGGGTGGCATCAAAACACACCGATAACAAGGCTGAAATTGAAGCAAAACTCAGTGATGTTAATAATTGGTATTTGCCAAAAGAATAACTGTTTCGGCATTTTTTTGTGGTCGATATAAAGGGTCAAAATTTTTCTAAATGTTTTAACCCTTTATATTGATCGCGGAATTACTTCTCATTCAATAATCCGATAACGTTATTTGTCATCACTTTGATTCCTGTTTCGATGGTTTTTTTGTAAGGGGATAAAAGGCATTAAGTCCAACCTGCGCGTGAAATGTAAAATCTCCGGCAATAACCAGGTTTTTGGGATTGGTTATCGGATCATAATGCTTCCAGTTTCCGGTAAGGCCATATTGGATTTCAGTATATAGTTCCAGTTTTTCCCATCGTTTTAGCGGGATACTAAAGAGGCCATAAAGGGATAAAGGGTAACCCACTTCGCCTGGGTTGTAAAAGTCACCAATTGTTAGCCCTACACCGTAATAGGGAGCATGAAAAACACGCTGCCAGTTTGAGTAGCCCGGATTTTGCCATACCATCTTTATCGAAAGTGACCGGTAGTATTCAAGAGGTTTCCCCAACAGGTTATCCCCTTTAATGAAATCACATGTAGGGCTGATGTATCCATAATGATAATTGGCTACAATACTTTTATAATTTATGTTTTTTACAATTATTGTATCCGTACGGGAAAAGCTTTGAATAGCAGTAATCAGAAAAATGATCAGGAAAATGTTCTTCATGTTCGCGAAGTATAAATTATCAAAGCAATGTTTTAACACGGCGACATAAATCAAATATAACCAATTATTGTCAATGTAATGTTTAATATTTTTTGAAGAAAACGGGTAAGTTTGGAATAATATATTTTAACCATCTGTGTAAAATCAATAAACAATGAAGGATTTTGTGAACTGCCAACTTCCTTTTATTTTTATGGCATGAAGAAAATTGTACTGTGTTTCATTATTAGCCTTATTCTGCCTGCTTTTGCACTTGCCGGTTTTACCATCCGGAAGGGGGGAGATATCAAAATTGTGTTTAATGATCATGAGGAGCAGGTCGTTAATACTGCGATTGAAATGTTTAAAAAGGATTTCAATGCGGTGTTTAATGCCAGCCTGATTACAGCCAGTAAAGATGGTGAAATATTTGTCGGGACCATTGGCTTGCAGTCTTTGGCTGAATCAATGGTTCACGAGGATGATCTTGAAAAACTATCGGAACTTGAAGAAGCATTCCTGCTAAAGCTTGTTGACAGCAAATTAGTTGTTTTAGGAAGCGATAAACGTGGCACAGCTTATGGAATTCTTGAACTATCAAGGATGATAGGCGTATCGCCCTGGGTATGGTGGGCCGATTCACCGGTCGAAAAAAAGGAGTCACTGACTCTGCGCGGTGATTTTGAAAGCTTTCAGTACCCTTCGGTGGCCCGACGTGGAATTTTTCTTAACGATGAAGACTGGGGCTTGACCCCATGGAGCTATTTAACCCATGAACCCTCTGAAATAGAAGGACAGATAGGGCCAAAAACCTATGCACGCATTTTTGAACTGTTGCTTCGCCTTAGGGCAAACACCATCTGGCCGGCCATGCACAAATGTACGGTGGCATTTTACCAAATTCCCGGGAATAAGGAAATGGCCGATAAATACGGAATATTTGTAGGAACCTCACATTGTGAACCCATGGTTTGCAATGCCAACTTTGAATGGGAAATCAGGGGAGAAGGACATTACGACTATGTGAATAACCGTGAAAGTGTACTGAAGTTCTGGGAAGAGCGGGTTTCACAACTGGCAAATTCAGATAACATTTACACCCTGGGCATCAGGGGTGAACACGATGGCCGTATGCAGGGGGCAGAAACCCTGCAGGAACAAAAAGATGCCATCTTTAATATTTTTAAAGATCAGCGTGAACTGATTGCCAAACACGTGAACCCAAATGTGGAAGAGGTTTCGCAGGTTTTTATTCCTTACAAGGAAGTGCTTGATGTTTATAATATGGGACTCGATGTTCCTGAAGATGTAACCCTGATGTGGACCGACGATAATTACGGCTATATCCGCCATTTCCCCGACAGCATTGAACGGGCAAGAAAAGGCGGTAATGGTGTTTATTATCATGTATCGTACTGGGGAAGGCCACACGATTATCTTTGGATAGCCACTACCAGTCCGGCACTGGTATATCATCAGATGAAGATGGCCTGGGATAAAGGTTCCCGCGAAATGTGGATACTGAATGTTGGAGATATCAAACCCGCTGAATATCTTACCGAGCTTTTTATGGATATGGCCTGGGATATTGATGCGATAAAAGGCAACATACAGGGAATTGATCAGCATTTGTTTAACTGGCTGAGCCGTGAATTCGGAGATGATATGGCTGATAAATTATTACTGCTTATGACTGAGTATTACCGTTTAGCTTACATCCGAAAGCCAGAATTCATGGGGAATACCCGTACAGAAGAAAAGGATCCTGCATACAAAATTGTAAGCGATTTACCGTGGAGCGAACATTACATAAAAAACCGGATAAAAGAATATGAATCGATTGCAGACAAGATTGTTTCTTTATCTTCAGAAATTCCCGATAATGAAAAGGATGCGTGGTTTCAGTTAATTGAATACCCGGTACGTGGAGCAGCCGAAATGAACCGGAAAATCCTTTATGGCCAGCTAGCACGCCATGGATTGGCCGAATGGGAAAACAGCGATGCTGCTTACGATACCATTGCTTTGCTGACTGCAAAATATAACTCATTGAACAATGGCAAGTGGAACCGGATAATGGATTTCAAACCCCGGAGGCTTGCTGTATATGATAAAGTTGAACGGAGAATTGCTGAAAAACCCCTGGTTGATGAAAAGAAACCGCTCTACCTGTTTAACGGAAATGAATATTCCAGCTATCAGGGGAAACAGCCTCTTGAGAATGGTTTGGGTTATAATCGTGGGGCAATTTCATTGCAGAAGTGGAGCAGTGTTGTTTTTGAGTTTGAAAATTCGGATGCTGATTCGGTTGTTGCAGAAGTTGCGCTGGCGCCATTTCACCCCGTTGAGGGAAATCAGATCAGATATTCGATTTCTTTGAATGATGAAACGGAACAGGTGGTTGATTACCACACCGAAGGCAGGAGCGAGGAGTGGAAACAGAATGTGTTACGGAACCAGGCCATCAGGCTTACCAGCCACAAAATTATAAAACCGGGCATTCAGCAAATTTGCATAAAGGCCCTTGACGAAGGTGTTATAATTGATCAGGTGAAAATTAGGTGATACAACAAATTTTTATGTTTTTGAAACGTTTATATGGGATCGACGTTAACCCTTATTCAATTTGTTTCGGTGGGCAAGCTTTTTTTAATAAAATGGATTTGTAAAATCCGGCAGGTAAAAAACTTTCATTTTTTCACAAATGATCCAAAGTTGGCCGCTTAGGTTAACTTTGCGTCATTTTATTAGTTTTCAGCATGCATAAATCCTTCAGAAGTGATAAATTATGTTTATTATTCAAAAATGAAGGAGAAGAAACAAATGTATGATAAAAAGCAAAACAGCTACACTGCCCCTGACATGTCAAAAATGAAACCCGTTGTGATTGATCAAAAAACCAGGATTTATATTCCCAAGAATGCCGATCCGGAAGAAGCCCGTGCCCGTTATTGGTCGAATCGGGAAGCAAAATAATTGCTTTTTTTTTCATAATTCAACCACCAAATACTTGTCATGTCTTATCTCTTTACCCGGATATCGAACAGGATTACAAATAACCCGTGTCGATCTTCGCAGCCGGATGATTGCATAGTGTGGTTTAGCTACAGGCTAATAAAAACTTCCTAAATTTTATTGGCAAAAAACAAATCTTATATAAGCCTTAACTATAAGTTTGCTGGATGGAATTATTGTAGTTAAATAACTTCAAACCATGCGAAAGATTGACTACGTCGATTTTCAATTCGCGCGGCAGCGGTGGGATTGATTACCACACCGTAGGTCGGAGAGAGGAGTGGAAGCAGATTGTACTACGGAATCAAGCCATTCGATGTATCAGCCTTCATGTTAAGCAACCAGGCACTCAAAAAATTAAAATAAAGGCAGTTGATGAAGGAGTTATAATTGATCAGGTGAAAATTCGTTAGGAAACCAAATCTCAATTTGGCTCAAATCGGATCAGAATTGTACAGCTATCTTCATCCCAATACCATATCTGTTCAAATTGAATTTTGCATTTCGACGACGTATAATAAAAATAAACATCATCACTTCCGCCATATTCATCCGTATACGAGTCCTCTTTTTCGAACTTAAAGCCTATCGGGTAGATACAGTCCTCTAACCCAAAATAGTATTTTTCAACTTCGTCCTTATCCTTCAATTCCAATCCAAAAAAAATCACCTGTTTAATTTCTCCGGAAGAAGTATAGTATACTGTTCCACTTGTAAATCCTTTGGGAATACTATAGAGCTCATACCGTGTATCCCCTTTCAGGTCAACAAATTTCGTTGACACGTCATACAGGCCGTTTAAGCCATTTCCTATTCCGGTTATGATTTTCTTGATGATTTCACAATCGGAAGCGGGTTGGGCTGTTTGGGCCGATTGAGCTGATAACAATACAGGAGTAATCAGAATTAGTACTGCAAATAAAAATGGAATAAATCTTACTTTTTTCATACGAGGAGGTTTTAAGTTAACGTACTTATAAAGATATACTTTAAAACAGATATACTCAACAGGGGAGAATAATTTTATGGATAATTAATCATTACTGTCCGGATAAAACAAGAGATTGCTTCTCCGTCAACTAACGGATGCAAATATTTGTAGATTTGACAAAAGTTGATTTTTAATTTTCGTTCGAAATTCTTCATGATCGAGATACCAAAGAGTTAGAGAATACGTTTTTCGGGCAGTGTGGAATACATTAAGCCTGTGAAAAGAATTTGCAGCACCATGAATAGCTCAGTAGTTGCAGAGATACTATTTTGTAAAACCGGGTATTTGTCGAATTTATATATAAGGTCGGAATTGCAAATTCCAACCAGCAGTAAACAGGCAATTGCGTTTGGCGTGTATGATGCCTATATATTTGTACAATAATTCGGAGAAGCATTTATGTTTAATAATTCTTAAACCTCGATTATGAGCTTTTTAAAGAATCCCGTTTCTTCACCCGGGTAGCCCACAGGATTGCAAATGACCCGTGTTTTGCCGAT
>JAFGEV010000160.1 GCA_016931385.1 Prolixibacteraceae bacterium | reverse complement strand
TTATCGTACCGTAAAAAGTAATAGAAATAAAATGAGTAAATATTTCACATTATTATCATTTTTTGATACTTTTATAGAAAATTTACTCCAATTGGAAACAACAAGAAACAATAATTACGTATTAAACTGGATTGAAAAACAGCAATCCTGGGGGAAATATGTTTTTACCCTGGAACAAATAAGAACTGATTTTCAGGATGTTTCAGAACAAGCACTCGTTCTTGCGTTAACCAGACTATCAACAAAGGGTAGAGTATTGTCAATTTATAAAGGATTTTATCTGATTGTACCACCGGAATACACTTCCCGTGGGCTTTTACCTCCCATGCTTTTCATTGAGAGCCTGATGAAGTTTGTCGACAAACCATACTATGTTGGCTTGTTAAGTGCTGCTGCATTGCACGGGGCAGCTCATCAACAGCCTCAGGAATTTTTTGTTGTAACTAATACCAAACAGCTAACAACACAAAGAAAAGGGTTGAAAATTAATTATATAACCAAAAAATTTATTCCTGAAGACTTACTGGAAAAAAGAAAAACTGAATCGGGAAATGTGAATGTGTCAAACCCTGAATTAACAGCATCTGATATAGTTTATTACAACAACCGCATCGGAGGCATTAACCGTGCCGCATCGGTATTGAATGAGCTTGCAGAAGTCATGAAACCCGAACAGGTTACCGAAGAATTGATAAACACACTTACCATCCCAACAATACAGCGATTGGGTTATCTTTTGGATGTTGTATTGGAACAAAAAACATTGGCCGATAAACTTTATGCCGAATCCGGAAAACTAAAAAAAGCATTCTTCAGGCAGCCACTTAAATCAGGAATAGAAAAAACAGGCTTTCCGACAGATGACCGTTGGAAAATAATTATTAACACCGATATCGAGATTGACGAATGATACCAGCCAACGAAATAAAAGCATGGAGTAATGTTGTTCCCTGGATAACCGATGAGCAAATCGAACAGGATTTGGTAATATGCCGTGCTTTGGTAGAAATTTTCTCCAACGAATTTTTGGCCGAAAACCTTGTTTTCAGGGGAGGAACGGCATTGCACAAACTTTACCTCCAGCCACAACCGCGGTATTCCGAAGACATTGACCTGGTGCAGAAAAAAGCAGGTCCAATAAAAGAAATAATTGTTCAATTGCAAAAATGTATGTTGTTTCTGGGCGAACCAACTATAAAACAAAAGGCAAATAACAATACCCTTGTGTACCGCTTCAATTCCGAAAGTGTTACACCGGTATCGTTGAGGTTAAAAATCGAAATTAATTGCCGCGAACATTTTTCAGTATTAGGATATACTACAAAAGATTTCGGTGTAAATACAGGCTGGTTCAAAGGTTCATGCAACATCCAAACCTACCAGCTCGAAGAAATGATAGGTACAAAAGTTCGTGCTTTA
Organism: Prolixibacteraceae bacterium; assembly: GCA_016931385.1. Lineage (GTDB taxonomy): Bacteria > Bacteroidota > Bacteroidia > Bacteroidales > Prolixibacteraceae > DAIMEA01. Next base: position 1,953 of record JAFGEV010000160.1, on the reverse strand, counting down.
TACCAGCGCCGGAAAGGGCGTGATTTATACGACTTATACAAAGCCATGACCCTTGCCAACCTGAATATCGAACAGGTTATTACCTGCTATCATGAGTATATGAAATTTGTAGTTGATAATCCTCCAACTCAAAAACAGTTTCTGCAAAACATGGAATTGAAGATGAAAGACCGGGAGTTTCTGGATGATACCGTTTCGTTGCTTCGGGTTGAGGAAAAGTATGATTATGAAAAGGCTTATGAATTAATTAAAACCAGTCTTTTAGAAATAATTTAATAGGTATAGGCGCTTAGACATCCCATGTTAATTAACTGACAATAAGCGAATAGGTCCAAAGAAAACCATCCTTCTTATGAGTGTATCGAAGATTGTCTCCATATTTGAACGTCTATTGTGCCTAAAATGAATCTCATCAAGGTATCCTTGAAGTCGGTCTTCACTGCAATGTTGGTGAATTCCTCTTAGCCATCCCTTTATATTCATAATGTGGAAATGGAGGTCTGGGAAATTTTTTCCCTTTTCAGATTTCATTTGTTCCATATTTGGGTAATCTTTTTTTAGAGGAATATATCCTTTACATACATCCGTAACGATTTTTGCATCCTTGCTAATGTATGTTTCAAAAAATGGTTTAAACGAAGTGTTCGAAGCATCGCTGATAACTTGAGCATAAGTACGTCCAACTCCGCCTTTGACTATTTCTAAGACAACAACGACAAGCTTTTTATTGCCTTTACTTCGACCTGGTTTTCCTTCCTCTGGTCCGCCGATATAGAATTCATCTACATGAACTATTCCGTTGATTGGGTGCGATTTACTACTTTGCATAGCTTGTTGAATTTTCCATTTGAATTCCCAACAAGTCTTCTGACGAAGTTCAAACTCTCGAGATAATTCCAACGAAGACATTCCTTTTTTCTTTGTACTTATTTTAAACGCTATGTGAAAAGCCAGTAGTAATGGAAATTTACACATATCAAACATGGTCCCGGCTGTTGGGCTTTCATCATATTTACATTTCATACATCGTCTTGAAAATGGCTTAACGCCTTTGCAGTATTTAGTATGACAACATTTTTTACAATGAAATTCTGTTTCGTTCCACTTGATCTCTGCCAAGTACCGATAACAGTCTTCATCTGGAGCACGGTGGCCTTGTAATCTATCACAAGAAGCTCGAAAGTGGCGTTTTTAAGTTACCAATCTTTGATGAGAGCCTCACATCTCAGGCTCTTGAATGGAACGATTTAATGATGATTGTGAAAAATGTGAAGCAAAAAAAACGGCTCCTGAAAAGGAGACAAAATTAAGCATCTTCTCAACTTTTTTAGGTGTAAAAAATTGGCTGAAAGCCTTGATATTAGTACATTTACGCTCGTAATCAAGCTGTGATAAATGAGCGATTTTGCAACCGATAAAGATGTGTTAATCCAAGAGCTTCTTCAGGAACGTGATGAGCTCTTTCAGGAACTTTCCCGGTTGCGAAAAATTGACAATGGGGCACTGGGTACCCTGGAAGCCAAAAATCAGCAATTAGAGTCTGTAGTGGCTCAAAAAGACCAGCAAATTCACAAGCTTACCGATCAACTGGCATGGTTTCGCCACAAGTTTTTCGGAAGTTCCAGCGAAAAATATATTGCAGAAGACCCTAACCAGAGAAAGATAGACTGGGGTGGAATCAATGTACTGCCCGAAGAAGAGTTAGCCATAAAAGAAGCTGAAAAAGAGCTAATCGAATATGAACGGCGCAAGCCCGAAAAAGAGAAGCATAAAGCCGTGCGCCTGCCGCTTCCTGATCATCTAAGACGAGAAACAGAAGTAATAGAGCCTGAAGATATTCAAGACACATGGGTGCGCATTGGTGTGGAAGTAACTGAAATACTTGAACACAAACCCGGTGAGATCTATGTACGCCGTATAGAACGGCCTAAGTATGCCATAAAGCAAACTGCA
>JAFGEV010000159.1 GCA_016931385.1 Prolixibacteraceae bacterium | reverse complement strand
TCTCCTTTTATCCTGATTGATCAATTCGGGTATTTGCCAGCAACGCCGAAGATCGCTGTGATTAAAGATCCGCAAAAGGGATTCGACAGCGAACAAACGTATTTGCCCGGGAATAACTTTGCCCTGGTAGATGCTGGAACAGACGAACAGGTTTTTACTGCATCAATCACACAATGGAAAAATAGCATAACCGATGAATCGTCGGGCGACAGGGTTTGGTACTTCGATTTTTCCGAAGTTACACAAACTGGCAACTATTACGTGCTTGATGTGGAGAAAAACCTGCGTTCGTATGAATTTCGAATATCGCCATCGGTTTATAACGAAGTGTTGAAACATGCGGTGCGCACTTTCTTTTATCAACGTGTGGGGTTTCCGAAGGAAGAAAGGTATGCAAGGAAAGAGTGGGCTGATGGGGCCAGCCACATCGGGCCGCTTCAGGATAAAAACTGCCGGTTATTCAGCGATAAAAACAATGCTGCCACCGAACGCGATGTGAGCGGTGGTTGGTACGATGCCGGCGATTATAATAAATACACAAGCTGGACCTGCGACTACGTGGTTGAAATGATGCTGGCTTACCTGCAGTCGCCCGATGCCTGGGCCGACAATTACAACATTCCCGAGTCGGGGAATGGTATCCCCGATTTGCTTGACGAAGCCAAATGGGGTGCCGACCACCTTCTCCGATTGCAGTTCGACGATGGAAGTATGATCAGCATTGTGGGTGAAAGCCATGCTAGTCCGCCCTCTGCTGCCAAAGGGCAGAGCCTTTACGGGCCTGCAAATACCTCAGCTACGCTCAGCACGGCAGGAGCTTTTGCCATTGCCTCAAAAGTTTACCGCAGCATTGGCTTAACCGCCTATGCCGATACCCTGCTCGATGCGGCATTGGCTGCCTGGGAATGGGCTGAAGCCAATCCGAATGTTTTATTTAACAACAACGATAATGCCTATAACTCATCAGGCCTTGGGGCAGGGCAAATGGAAATGAACGATTACGGGCGGTTTACACGAAAGCTCCGGGCAGCCGTTTTCCTTTTTGAACAAACCGGTGAAACCGGCTACCGCGATTTTGTCGATGCCAATTACAACGAGGTGCATATGATGCAATGGAACTATGCTTATCCGTTCGAGCCCGATAACCAAACCACTTTGTTATACTATGCAAATCTCGAAGATGCAACTTCATCGGTTGCCGGAAATATAAAGAGGGTTTATAAAAACGCGATGAACAGCGGCAGTGAAAACTTCCCGGCACAGGTCGATGCAAAAGATCCGTATATGGCACATATAAAAGACTATACATGGGGCTGCAACCGCAACAAAGCCACCAAAGGCAACATGTTTCTCGACATGTATCTGTTCGATGCTGATGCGTCTAAAACCGAAGATGCATCAATCGCAGCCCTTGGCTATATTCATTACCTGCATGGTGTGAACCCGCTGAATATGGTTTACTTGTCGAACATGTACCGCTACGGTGCCGAGAATGGAGTGAACGAATTTTACCATTCGTGGTTTACCAACGGAAGTGCGAAATGGGACAGGGTAGGGGAATCGATGTACGGGCCTGCTCCGGGTTACCTTACCGGTGGGCCAAACCCTTCATACAACTGGGATGGGTGTTGTCCGAATGGGTGCGGTTCTTCATCGAATAATGCTATGTGCTACTCCGAATCAATTTCTCCGCCTAAAGGTCAGCCAAATCAGAAATCGTACAAGGATTTCAATACAAGCTGGCCATTAAATTCATGGAGTGTGACCGAGAACAGTTGTGGCTACCAGGTGGCTTATATCAAACTTCTGTCAAAATTTGTGAATTTACAGTTCGATTGCAACGGCGATGAAATGGGTGAAGCCTTTATCGATACCTGTGGCAATTGTGCAGGCGGACTTACAGGGGTTACCCCTGTAACCAATCCCGATGAATGTTCGGCAGCAGGGCCGGGTGCCGGTTTAATTCAGACTAAATCAGGTGGAATAACGGTTTTCCCAAATCCCGTAAAAAACTGGCTAAAGGTTATACTTAATTCAGACGAAGGAAATTTTCAGCTATACGACATGGAGGGGCAGTTGTTAATTGCGACCTGCCTCGAGAGAGAGAGTATGATTGACATGGCACCCCTGGCTCCAGGTATATATTTCTATACGGTAGAAAGCAACGATGATATTCTCAAACAAAAATTAATTAAAAATTGAAAGCGAAGTTTTATCTGTTTCATTATTACAGCAACTAATTTGTTTTTTTGGTTTAATTTCGGTCAGAATTTTTATTTTTGTAAATCAATATCCTGATTGTTTAGTATTTCAGAAATTTACTTTAATAAAAGCTGTTAACATTGGAAATTTAAGGCATTTAAAATAAATCAATTTGTTAAATAGTAGGTTTATTTAATTAATTGACTGGGTTATTATTAGATTTGAAAGCCACCTTGACTGGGTGGCTTTTTTCATTTCAGTTTGTTTGGAGTTGAACCTCTGAGCTACATATCAGATTTCGTGTTTTTATGAATCAGTTCAAATGCCCTCTCAGGTTTTAACCTGTAAAGAAAAATCCAACATCTGTGCACCGATGCCCACCACAACCCGGAAGCGTTCTTTTCCCGTTCCTGAGAGGATTGTTTGCGATTATTAAAAGTTGAAAATATAAGATTCTGAATCAATGGATTTTTTATAATCAAACCTTACAGGCCATTCAGCCATTGCCTTATCTGCTCAGTTGCATCGATCATTTTAGGGCAATATTTTTGCAGGAACAACACATCAATTTCCTTATGGGCATATTCGGTAAATGCCTGATGCAAAACGTTTATGCCATCAAAATCGACATAGGCCAAACGGAAAGTTAGTTCATCGGATTGGCGACCAAAATCTACCCCGGGAAGTATAGCTACACCTGTATCTTTCAGTAACCCTTCACCTAATTCGATAGATGTGAATATCCCTTTCTGTGCCAGTTTCTCACGATAGTGTTCAAAATTTACAAAAAGGTAAAAACCACCTTTAGGTTCAGGCATTGTAAGATGTTTGTCCTTTAGTTCTGTTGCCATATAATTGCCAAGCGCTTTTAAAATCCTGCGGGTATGGTACAGATAATCATCAATTTCTTTATGATCCTCAAATGCTGTGATTGCTGCATACTGGATTGGCGCACTGGTTGATGTAAAAGTTTCGCTGGCAACAATGGCCATTGCATCCTGAAGCCACCTTAGGTTGGGGGGGAAGGTAAACGTACCCAGCCGCCAACCGCCCGCGCCGGCCCATTTGCTTAATCCACTGCTTATAATTGTGCCTTCGGGGTAATACTGTGCAATTGAGGTATGGTTTCCCGAGTGGTCAATTAAGCTGTAAATTTCGTCTGAAATTAATATGATTTTGTATTTTCGTGCAACCTCTGCAAGTTTTTTCAGGCGCATTTTAGGATAGGTCGACCCCGTAGGATTCGATGGATAATTCAATATCGCGATCCTTGGCCTGTCAGGATCTTTTTGGCAAATCAAATCGAGCATTTCAGGGCTTAACCTCCAGTCGTTGTCTTCCTGTGTTGGTACCCAGGTAACATGCCTGCCTGCAATGCGTGCCTGTGGCGAATAGGATACCCAACTGGGTGTGGGTATGATTAATTCGCCATAGTAAACCAACTGCAAAATAAAAATGAGCTCTTTCGATCCCGGACCAATAATTATATCCTCAGGTGAACATTTTATTCCCTGGTAACGGTAATTAAATTCAGCAATACTTTCGCGCAACGGCATTAATCCTTTCACAGGCAAATAATCTTTTTGATGGGCATTGCGCCTTAAGGCTTCCTGGATTATTTCAGGAACCGGGAATGGCGATTGCCCTAAACCCAGCTTATATACCGTTTTTCCTTCCTGTATTAAATCATTGCTGCGCTCGTTGATTTGCAATGTGGCTGAAGGGCTTAATCCCCTTACATTCAGGTTGAGGTTCACCACGTAGCTGCTTTTTTTGATTCGTTGCATAGTATTGAACTTTTGTAAAAGTCGTTTTTGTATGTTTTTGAAGTGGAAGTTACAGATATTTTATAATCATTTCCAGTTTACTTTAGTTATGCCTTTTCACCCTTGCCGCATAGCTTAAATACTGAGTTTTTAATAAATATTATCCCTGATTGTACAAGGTAGCAACCTTGATCAAATTTGGTGAATCACTGTGTTTTTTTCAGTCAAGCAGCTTATGGGTTGTCTTCAAGTCTCTTTGCTTTAGCAGGTTACTTGATTTTACTTGCATCTTTTTGCAGCGCCTTTTTTCCTGTTCGGAACGAAAAATGTTTTTGAATGATATAGCTGTAAACAATTACGATAAAGGTTGTGATAATTTTTGAAGATGTAGCCCAAAGGCCCACAATTTCTACAAAAAACTTCAATAGAAAATAATTCAGCAGGATTGAACCCCCAACCGACACACCGTACCTGAACAACTGAATGCGGCCACGTAGCATCGACTGGGTAAAGGTTATATATTTAGCAAGTAAAAAGCCGGTTGAAAACGTGATTGGAAAAACAAACAAAAATGCAGCAATGTGCGGGCTTATTGAAACGAAGCCCAAATCGAGAATTTTTTTGTCGAGTACAAAATTGTAGAATACAAAATAAAGAAAAATGTCAAAAGCAGTGTTCATGCCACCTGTTGCCCCATAGCGAAACGTTTCAACAGGAATGAACCGCAAAAAAGGGAAATAAAACAAATCGATTAATTTCAGGATAAGGATTCGTATTTGCCTGGCGATTTTTATCATTTTTTAAATTTTCGTTCTGCAACCTGACCGATATAGTAAAATCCCAATATTGGGATAAACATGAATTTTGCTGATTTTTCAAGCAAATCAAACTGGCTAAGGGATATTAATGCGATCGCGGTCAAGAATATCACAATTATATTGAAAGTTCTTTTTCTCATTTTAGTGTCTTTTTCAGATTAATTGCAATATTGCGAATATAGTTACTTTTTTATTACAACCGGTTTTAACATTAGGTTTGCCTTTTGTGATTTTTCTTTTTTGTAATTGATTCGTAAGCTTCTTTTAAGTAACTTGGGCGTGGAAAAAGTTTATTTTTAAACTGGGAATGAGGAAATTACTCTATATAGCTGCTGTTGTATTACTTTTTTCATCATGCTTCGACAAGTATGAAGGTTTTCGTGTAAAAAGCCAGACAGGGTTGATTTTGCCTGTCGCTCACGGTTCGTTTATCCTGGGCGACCTGTTAAAAACTTTTGATGAAGATTCGATGTTCAGGAGCGATGTGGAAAACGAATTGGTTTTTTCATACATGAACAATGATTTAATATCGCTCGACTTTTCCGAAATTCTTGAATTACCCTATAACATACATGTGTCTGATTATTCAAGGGAGTTGGGATACATATTGTTGGAAGATACAGTTTATAAACAATACATTCCTTTAGGCGAAATTGTCGAAAAACTTTCATTTGTTCCTGAAGTAGCTTCAATAGAAGAAGGGCCTACCGGATCATTTGACTCATTTCACGTTGGCTCGGAAGTATCACCTTTTTTATCATGGAATATCGATGAATTTGATTTCATTGTTGAAGGTGATATAAGATCAGGAAGCATTACAATTATTGTAAAGAATGAATTTCCTGTTAATTGCAAGGTAGCTTTTCAGTTCTTCGATTCAGAAGGAACTTTTATTGATCAGCACCTATTTGGAGGGCAAAAGGCAAATGGACTGTTACCTGCTGAAATGGACTCTTTTATGATTGACATGGCAGGTAAGAAAATAATTGCGCCAATAAATTACAGAATATCCTATCTCGAATTCTATGGAACACCTGAACCCTTGAACGTTCAATTCTCGAAAGGCTTCAATTTGTCAGTAAAAATCAACAACCTGCTTTTAAATTCAGGTCGTTTCCGTTCCGATAAGTTCAGGTATGAAAGTGATGTAGAAAAAATGAAAGTTACTTTAATCGATTCGGTTAAGATCAGTAAACTTTTTTTTAAATCGGGGATTCTGCAGGTTGTAATAAAAAAACAGTTTCAGCCCGAAGGTACACTAAAGGTTTATTTCCCAAAGCTCAAGGAAAACGGAAATCAGGTTGAATGTATTATCCCTTTAACAGGGGACGATTTCGTTGCAAAAGATATTGACCTGGCTGGAAAGGAACTTGCACTTTCTTCTGATGGTGAGCTTTTTAACACTATTGAATATTACATTGTTTTTGAAAATGAAAATGAAGAAATAATCAACCTTAATTCTTCTGATCAGTTTCGTTTTATTATTGAGTTATATCAATTGGTAATAAATTATATCGAAGGTGATTTTGGGCCGAAAGAACTTTCATTTTCGAGAACGGGGATTACTTTAAATCCAGAAATATGGGATATGCTGGGCGGCGAGGTCTTTGGAAGTACCCCTGTTCTTACAGTTTATTTTTCGAACCCAATAGGCATACCTATTCTTTACGATTTTACCATTGAAGCAACTAACCGTTTGGGCAGTTCGGTAAAAGTCGATGCCCAACCTTATATTATGGATTATCCAAAGCTGCTTCATGAGTCGCCTGTAATATCTGAAAAAAAATTCACGGTTGAGAACTCAAATATTATGGAATTTATTAAACTTCCACCAAACGATACCATAAATTTTAATGTGAACCTGGCCATGAACCCCGATGGAGAGCCAACTGCCGGCAACCTGAATTTTGTTGATTTGGACGAGCCATTTTCAGTAGGTATTGGTTTTGAAGTGCCAATACTGCTGAGGGGATTGTTTTTTACCTTTGATGATACCTTAAGCCTTTCGCTCGGTAATATTTCAGGTATTGTTGAGGAAGCAAGGTTAATCTTCAGAACGCGAAACGAGATTCCGCTTCAGGTTGATTTCTCGGCAATCCCATTTGATACGTTATCGAAAAAACCAACGGGTGAAGCATTATTGGTAACGCTTCTTGATGCTGCACCTACCGATGAATTTGGCAGGGTTACAGGAATTACTGAATCCGAGAATGAGCTGGTTCTTTCACAGGAAGATTTTTCAAATTTACAAAAAGCCAATTCGATGGTTATTAAGGCTTCTTTTTTATCGCCGGGCGAAGGTACACAACCTGCAAAATTGAGGAATGAGCACGAGTTTGATTTGAAAATAATTTTGGATGTTTCACCTGCTTTGTGATTTGATTTTGAAAATAATAAGAAAAATACCGGTATTATTGTTGTTCCTTCTGTTTATTTCAGTCTGCAGGGTTTTCGCCCAATCAGGGTTGATCGGATATGGAAGTCAGAACACGGGTGATAAAAATCCTTCTTTTTTAGAGGAAGACCGAGAATTTGAAGCTTCTCTTTTCCCTTTAACAAATATCGAAGCCGACCTATATCTGCCCTTTTCACTGAATACACTTTTTTCAAAAGCAGCTGAAGGCGGTTATGAAATTGACTTGGGTGAGCTAACTGAAAAACTGGCCTCAAAAAACCAGGCCATGTTCTGTTTTTCGGCAGGTTATCTGAGTTTCTCAGCAAATATTCGTTCAAACCGATGGATGTTTAGAGCAAGTGAAAACTTTGTGAGCTCTTTTGAGTTTGACGGTGAACTGGTCAGTTTTATTAATCAGGGGAACAAAGCATACATGGGACAATGGTTTGAAACATTTTTCCCTTTTGGATATACGCATTTTTCGACAATCCAGGCAACAACATCAAGGGTTGTTAGTCCTAAGATTAAGGTTGGTTTCTCGGCAAAAATGTACTTTGGTAAATCAACCGTTGATGCAAAAAATACCCTAATGTTTTATACCGATGAACGGGCCGATTATGTCGATTTTAAAACAGAAGGGAACATTCTTGCTTCTTTTCCTCTGAGAAGGAACATCCATCCTGATGGTTATCTAAATGGCTGGGAACTTAATCCTGGTTTTTCGCTTGCCGGATACTTGTTCAACTTGAGTAACCCGGGTTTAGGTGTTGATGCCGGGATTGAGTATAAACATAACGATAAATGGCTGTTTTCAGCCGCCTTAACCGATCTTGGTTTCATTTCGTGGTTTTCGGGGATTAACAGCATAAATGTTAACAAGTTATCACGCTGGGATGGTTTCGATATTTCACCCATTGTATATTACCGTACCGATGAAGATGTTTTTGACGAAATTTTAAACCTGAGCTTTGCCGATTCCTTTTTATTTTCAGCTTTAACACCTGTTGGGGATCCTTTTGTTACATTGGCCCCTTTAAAAGTTGTTGCCAGTGCGACGTATTCATTTTCGAATAAATTAAACTTTATGGCAATAAACCAGTTGCAAGTGAATGGCCACATGCTTCGTGAATCTTTTTTATTAATGGCAGGCTACATGCATGATGAAAACTGGGAATTCAGGGCAGGCTTGTCGTTCACAAATCATTCGTTCTTTAATTTGCCTGTAGGTGTATATTTCCATAATGAGCGAATTACAGCATCACTGTCAATATCAAACTTATGGGGTTTAGCCTTGCCCGATTATAGCAGGCAGTTTGGTGGCACAATCTCAATGATGTACAAATTCCAGTTGAAATCGATAGAAGAAATCAATCAGATGAAGCGATATCCGTTTTCAAATCCATACAGGTTCACAAGGGATGATCTTAATCAACCATAATAAGTGCAACCCTGTTAATAATTGACGGGTTTTTGTTTATCACGTGTATTTCCCATCCAATGTTTTTTATGGTTTGATATACATCAACAGCAAAGGCCTCGGGGCTTGGGCGTGCGTTCTTTTTATCGGTGCAATCAAGCCGTGTGCCCGGGCACGGATTGCATTCGCAACAACAGGTCTGGTTTAAAAGGAAGGCCTTTGGATAACCGGCCAGAAAAATTTTTCTTTCAGTTTCGAGCAGCATACGGGTTGCCCTTTTTGACCACGCTGAGGGGTAATTGTCTTTATCGGCTTCAACTTGAAATAAAAATGCCAGGGCAAGTTTGTATTCGCCAAAAAACACACGGCATTCATCAACCGTTGGTGTATTGGGCGGGCAAGCTCCAAGACCGTAATCGCTGCACCCAAACTGGCATTTTACCCTTACCCATTGTGCAACAACAATGTCGCCGGTGTTGATCCATTTGTGTTTGAAGCCATCACCTGGCTTAATCAGTTGTTCTATTTGGTTTTTGATATCCATTGCAGGCAATTTTGTGTATCAAGATAAAATATATTTGTGACTTTTTTTCAAAAAAGAAACATATATACCCCCAATAGAAAAATCATTTTTTCATTTTTGTGGAATTATTTATTGAAAGCTGATGGTATGATATATCGTGAATTTGGAAATACTGGCGTAAAAATTTCTTCGCTGGGCTTTGGCTGCATGAGGCTGCCTATGACGAAGGTCAACGGAAAAGACGTTGTTGACGAAGAAAAGGTTGGTGAAATGCTGCATCGTGCATACGAATTGGGTGTAAACTATTTCGATACAGCCTGGTTTTACAACAATGGATTGAGTGAAGCCGCCGTTGGCAAAGCCATTAAAACGTTCAGGGATGAAATCATTGTATCGACAAAAAGCCCCGGTCATTTATTGAAAAAGCATGGCGATTATCGCAGGATGCTGGAAGAGCAGCTTCGGCGCCTGGATATCGATCAGATTGACTTTTATCATTTTCATGGCATCGGGTATGATAATTTCATGGAAACCGATAAAAAATCGGGCTGGATTGAAGATGCACATAAAGCAAAATCGGAAGGGCTGATCAAACATATTTCATTCTCGTTTCACGACAAGCCTGAAAACATGGTTAGGCTAATTGATCTTGGAATGTTCGAAACAGTTTTATGTCAGTACAATCTGGTTGACCGCAGTAACGAAGAAGCCATGGCTTATGCCCGGGAAAAAGGATTGGGTGTTGTGGTTATGGGGCCTTTGGGTGGTGGCCGTGTGGCCGGGTTGCCAAAAGAAATAACTGAAAAGTTCGGTATCGGGGTAAAAAGCAATGCCGAACTGGCTTTGCGTTTTGTGTTTGCCAACCCGAATATCGATTGCGCCTTGTCGGGAATGGAAGATATCCAGATGGTTGATGAAAATGCACACGTTGCCTCGCAGCGGGAGCCGCTATCACCAGCAGAAGTGCTTGCCCTTGAGGGTGTAATGAAAGAGAACGAAAAACTATCGGAACTATATTGCACAGGGTGCAGTTATTGCATACCCTGCCCGCAGGAGGTGAATATTCCTGAAATTTTCAAGTTGATGAACTATTATAAAATTTATGGTATTAAAGATTTCGCCCGAAAAGGGTATGCTGAAATAGGTGTAAATGAATGGGTGCCCGG
>JAFGEV010000017.1 GCA_016931385.1 Prolixibacteraceae bacterium | reverse complement strand
CTGATTACTTTGCGGTAAAGTGGCACAACAAACCCGATGAAAAATACCAGTGTAACCGGAACCATTAGCCCCTGAACCAGCAAAATCCAGTTAGAAGAGAAACCTTCGCCCGGGTAGGCCAGGAAAGTAACACTGCTAATCAGTGTGGCCAGTATTGAAATACCAATGGCCCATGAAGGAATGGTGCCCCCCGCAGTGAAAAAATTCAGCGAACTCTTTTGCCTCCCCGAAAACCTCAGGCTAATTATTACAGGAAAAACCAACGAGAGTATAATTATTATATAATCGACACTATGTAATGGTAATCCTTTCATATTTAAAATCGGTTATTCTTATTTTTTTATCCACACGTTATCGGGCCACAAATAACTTCCGGGTTTTGTTGTAATGCAGAGATCCGGATAATTGTCAACCTTCATCTGTATAATTCCCAAATCAATTTCACGGAACGGGTATAGCTTTGTAATATTCAAATTTCTTAAAATTTCGGCTGTAGTTGCTCCGCCTTCAATAAATAAATCTTGAATTTCGGTTTTATTAAAGATATTCACAACCATCAGCCCAAGGTTTTCCTTTACCCTTGTTGAAATTCCATTCCCCGAATTATCGGTATGGTTCACAGTTAAAACAACATTAGCCCCATTATCAAGTGAATAGTATACCTCAGTAGCCCATTTTTCAATCAGATCAAAATTGTTCGATTCACTTTTAAAAATACTTTCGGGCATATTTACAGGGACAATATCCGAGTCGGCCATTTTTTTCATCAGTCCCTCTTTTTTGGGATACATGCTCCCGAAAACAAACAAGCTTTTTTGGCGCATCACTATTTGATTGGTCTCAACCGCTTTTTTCCGGCTATATTCTTTTTCAAGTAAAACATTAAAAAAGCCTGACCCTCCTGCAACTATCGAAGCATCGTCTATTCTGTCGCACCAATCATACATGTCGTGCTCACAACTTACATCCCCAATAATCAAACCCCTGCCGGGAAATTCATCATTGACTTTCAAGTTGAAAATTTCTAATTTCCCGGGCTGGATAATTTCAGTCACATTTGAAGAACACACTGGGAATTCCGGATCAGCCGAAAAAAATGTTTCGACCAAAGGTACGCCTTCAATTGTATAACATCCGTTATAAATCAGTCGTTTAAAGTAAGGATTTCCGGCTATGATTATTGCCCTCTTTTTCCCCATAACTTTCATTTGAGCTTCAAGCTCTTTTGCAATATGACCCCGCAGAACAGAGTCGAGCTTCTTGAATATTAAACAGGGCTCTAGTTTCAACAACTTCTCTGTAATATTTTCAATTTCTTTTGCAGCCTGATCAGGAGTCAATGATCGACTATCGGCAGCAATGATTAATAAATCGCAATCCCGGGCATCTGTAACCCGGGTTTCGATAATAACCTTTAAGCCGTATCTAAGGCCAATTCCACCAATTTCGGCTGCACCTGTAAAATCATCTGCTATTACAGCAATCATATCTTATTCAAAATTTATTCAAATGTAACTTCACTGCATAATCAACAGCATTCAGCAAGGCATCGGGGCTTGCGATTCCCTTTCCGGCAATTTCAAAAGCGGTTCCATGGTCGACCGAAGTCCTGATAATTGGTAAACCGAGTGTAATGTTAACCCCTTTTACACTTTTCATTTTACCGGTTTTTTCATCCCACTTAAAGCCCAAAACTTTGAAAGGGATATGGCCCTGGTCGTGATACATTGCCACACAACCGTCGTATTTTCCTCCCCTGGCCAGAGCAAACAATACATCGGGGGGTATAGGCCCTTCTACATTAATACCTCTCCTTACGGCTTCTTCAACCGCGGGTAAAATTTCTTTTTCTTCTTCCCAGCCAAAAAGGCCTCCGTCGCTTGAGTGGGGATTTAAACCTGCCACACCAATGCGTGGTTTTTCAATACCAATTTTTTTAAGCCCGTTATGTAAAAGTACAATAACCTCGATAATACGTTCTTTTTTGACCATATCGCAAGCCTGGCGCAGGGAAACATGCGTGCTTACATGGATTACCCTTAATCCTGAATCGGCCAGCAACATGGCATACTCAGGCGTATTGGTTAAATGGGCATATATTTCGGTGTGCCCTGAAAATTTATGACCGGCAGCATTTATGGCGCCTTTATGTATGGGATTTGTAACAGTTCCGTCAACTTCTCCTGCCATCGCCAGGTCAATAGCTTTTTTTACAGCCCTGAATGCAAGGTCACCGGCAATGGGCGATATTTCTCCATATCTAATTTTTTCGAAGTCCTGACATTCCAATTCATACACATCGATAAAGCCAGGTTTAAAGTCAGCTTCACGCACATTGTTTACCGTTATAGCCTGCAACTTAACACCGGCAATTTTAATTGCCTGTTGCATCAATCCCGAATGGCCTATCAGCAAAGGCCTGCACACTTGATGCAATTTGCCCCGGGAAAAAGCTTTTGCGGCGATTTCAGGGCCAATCCCTGCAGGATCGCCCATTGTTATGGCCAATATGGGTAATTGCTTGCTCATCTGTTTAAACAGCCGAATTCTTTCATCATAGGTACAACAAACTCAATATATCGCTTCTCGTCAGCTTCACTCATTTCAAACATTGGTGGCGCCACAGTTTTCATGCATTTTCCCTGTAAGGACAGCATGAGTTTCAATGCAGGGATTGAATGGCAAAGGTCGCGCCCTTCCTGGTATAGCTTTGAAATATTATTGGTCAGTAGTTGTAGCTCCTTTGCCCGTTCATGTTCATTGGCAGAAATTGAATTGTACAAATCGCAATACAATTGGGGCATTAAGTTACCGGTGCTGGGCACAATTCCGTCGGCGCCAAGGCTTAATCCTTTGTACGACATTGCTGCCCATCCAATAAAAAAGGAAAAGTCGTCTCTTCGTGCCCACATGCCAATTGAATCAGTCAGCCGCTTTTCGTCCCTTTCAGAATCCTTAATCCCGACAATGTTTTCATGTTTGCTTAATTCATCTGCCAGATCAAGCGGAATGGAGCGTTTTACCATTCCCGGCATATTGTAGATAATCAGCGGCAGGGGAAGCTTATTGGCAAGTAAGGTAAAGTATGCCATCATTTGTTGTTCATCGATGGGGTAATAAAATGGCAGTGTAACTACTAAAACCCCTGCTCCTGATTCAGCAAAACATTCGGCTTCCTTTAAAGCGTTAGAAAATGAATTCGGGCTGATACCCGCAAACACCGGGCATCGGTTTGAAACAGCCTTAACAGTGCTTTGCAAAATATCAAGCTTTTGCGCTAACGACAGAGAATACCCCTCCCCTGTCGACCCCAATACAAAGGGAACAGCTCCGGCTTCTACAACAGGTATGGTCAGTTTTTCAACTGCATCCCGGTCAACCACCTGCGTTTCGAGCAAAGGGCTAACCATGGGCACAATAACTCCTGAGTATTTTTTTCTGTTATGCAAGGTTACAAGGCTTTTGTGTAAATTTTTATTGCATCGTTATATTCAATCGTTCGTACGTTGTTTTTCAACAGTCGCTGGACTTTTAAAGCATCTTCGGCCATACGGGGTATATCATTGACAGATATTCCCAGCTCTGACATTTTTAAAGGAAGGCCTGCATCCTTAACCATGTTCTTCATTAATAAAATCCCCTCTTGCGCCATTGCACTTTTGTTTTCAGAAGGAATCACCCCCATTGCTGCAGCAATTTCAGCATATCGTTCAAGGGCGCTATTCAGGTTATATTCGGCCACGTAAGGCATCAACAATGCATTTGACAAACCGTGGGCAATTTTAAATTTGCTTCCAAGGGGGTATGAAAGTGCATGTATGGCAGTAGTGTTGACCGGGCCCAGGCACATGCCCCCATACATGCTTCCTAAGGAAAGGGCTGTACGGGCCTCAATATTTTCGGGTTCGTTAATTGCGGTTTGAATTTTTTCAAAAATCAGGCGAATTCCTTCCAGGGCATACATGTCGGTTATGGGGTTAGAAAAATTGTTCACAAAGGCCTCGAGGCAATGTGTAAAGGCATCAATGGCAGTTGAGGCAGTTACCTGAGGTGGCAAACCAATAGTCAACAAAGGATCAATATACGATGCATCGGGCACCAGGAATGGACTAATGATCCCTTTCTTGTTACCATCGGTTTCATCCAGAAAAATGGCATTTGGAGATACTTCGCTGCCAGTGCCCGAGGTTGTGGGCAAACATGCCAGGTACACACCGCGCTGTTTCAGCAAATTTATGCCAACTATGTCGGTTAATTTCTGATTGCTGTTTGCCAATGCTGCAAGCAACTTTGCTGTATCCAAAACACTGCCGCCCCCGATCCCTGCAAAGGCACCGGCGCCAAATGAGCCTGCCTGTTTCTGCAATCTCTTAAAATCGGCAAATGTTGGTTCATTTACAATGTCACAGTTGATTTCATAGTTTATGCCTGCATCATCAAGGCCTGCAAGCATTTCTTTTACCTGACCGAAAAGCGGGGCAATGGTCAGTACAAATATTTTTTTAATTCCTGCCAATGCAAAATCATGAATAAACTGCCCCGAACAACCTTCTCCAAATACAAGTTTGCCCGGGTGGTAAAATACTATACTTTTTCTATCAAACATTTATCTATATGTATCAAAAGGAGTTCCTTAAAACACTGGTTTCATAAAACATCGAATACCCGATTGCAAGGTAAAAATGTTTGTTTTATGTAATCGTTTACATTCGTGTAACATCATCAGCATAACACTTTACAAATATATTACTATTTTTTTAATGTAAACGTTTTTTTTATTTTTTTCTGATTTATTGTGAATTGATTAAGGTAGGATTTGGCAAAGACTACAGCTTTACAAAAAAAGCTGCAGGAACTTGCAATGACGCTGCTCGTATTCAAATTAATAAATGTTGTAACAGTATTATTAACAAGAAAAGACAGCAACAAAAGCTGCTGTCTTTCTAATCACTATTAACTTACTACTTATAAGAAATTCTTTACATCACATACCCTTTATTCTGATTTTTTGTAATTAACTAAAAAAGCAAGTAAAGCATGAACGTGTAAAGAGTTTCAAAAAATGTAAAATATCTGGAAGAAACTGCCTCCTTAAGTAAAGAAGGCAGTTTTATAATCCATCAAATTTAGTTCTTCATCAATTTGCGGATTGCCACTTCATTGTTCATTCCGTTAACCTGAACAATGTAAGCTCCACGTTTCAATGATGAAAGGTCGATCCTTCCACTGGTATTTTCTTCTGACAATACAACCATACCATTCAGGTTAAGCACTTTTACCGATTGAATTTCAACGCCTGAAATGTTCAATACATTGTCAACCGGGTTCGGATAGATACTCAGGTTTTTGCTGAAGAAATCAACATCGGTACCACCAACAATATAGGTAATGGTTTGCGGTGTAGCGTCAACAACGGTAAAGGTTGGGTCGGCGCCTGTTACGAGCCATGTGTCGTTCAGGTCGAGGAATCCCCATTTCCATGTATTGGCACCACCATCGGGCACAAGCTCAATGGTCAGTTCCCAAACGTTGTCACCATTATCATCAGTAAACTGCGCGTGGTTCACTCCACCGCTCCATGAAGCATCGTATTCGCCAGTTGCGGTTACCCAGCTACCCCTGATACTGAAACCATCATACTTTTTGTGTTTAGTATCATCAATAACAAAGGTTATCGGGGCTTTTTGTATTGGAAGCACAACTTCAAGCTTGCCAACATAAAGAATATCTCCTGCAACAGCGCTCCAGCCTGTTGTTTCCTGTCCGGCAACCTGGAATACGCCTGCATTCATGCTGGTATTGGCAATGTCAACGTTATATTCTATAAATGTTGCGCTGCTAGCTTGTCCCGCAGCAGATATTTCAGTCCAGTTGGGATCTGAAAGTTTCAGGAAGGTATTCACCTGGTCAACGGTAAAACCTGATGTGCCTTCTTCGTATTTAGCCATACATTTGAAACCTGTAGTGCCTTCAGGGAATTTATATTCAGGAATACCCTGCCAGCTGCTCCAGCCATCAAGCGATATTTTGAAGTATTTTTTACCGCTGATTTCAACAACTTCCCAGCCTGCATTCAGTTTAGCAGGATCGAAGGTTTCCGGGTCTACAATTACGTTTGGATCAACAGGCATAGCCCTGACTTTTCCAATCCACATTGTATCGCCAACAGTTGGTCCCCAGCCTACAGTTTCCTGTCCGAAGAACTGTACCATGTCGACAATTTTCATGTCGGCGCTTACCCCGGCAGTAACATATTTCCAGTCGCCTGTGGCAGGGCTTTGAACTAAGCCGGTTGATGAAGGAACAGGATCGGTACCGCCCCATGGGTTAGGTATCTTATTCACATTGTCCATAATCTGCACAACGGCATTGATCTGATTTAATGTGAAAGCGGCTCCGTCGGCAACTGAATATTTGAAGTCGGCAACAGCTGTCCATCCTTCGCCAAGTGTGAAAGTAGGAACAGTAATTGTAGAATTCCATCCGTTCAGAATAACCTGCACATAGGCTTTGCCATCCATTTCAACAATGCTCATACCTTCGCCCAGACTTGCCGGATCGAGGTATGCCGGATCAAGGATTGCATACGGGTCAGGACTTACTATTTCCTCTTCAACAGGCAAATTAAGCATATTGAGGATTTCAGCCCAGTATACTTTTTTGGCATTGTCGGTTAACGGGAAGAAGAATACAACTCCAAGGTTGTCGTTACCAAAACCAAAGTAGGTACGTGGCCCGGCAGGCATATCAACCGATCCTGGATAATATTCAACACCTGCTTCGAACCTAGCAAACAATGGTGCATTGGGATTCTGATCCCATGTAGCCAGTATGGTACCGTTGGTTTCCATTACATCGGCAATGAAATCATGCGGTGGTGTGCACCAGTCAAGTAATCCATCGGTTGGTTCAACAAACGAGAATGCAACATCGTTTGGATCAAGCACCGCACCATAAGCAATATCCGGCCCGATATTTTCGTGTATTGCGTTACCGCTATTAAACATGTTGAGACGTGAATTACGTGCAACCCATTGTGAGTTGAAAATCATAGGAGCAGTAATGGCATTCCATGCTTCTTTGTCAGGAGCGTCGAAATCACCACTGTTCGGGCTGCGACCAACAATAATCAGGTCGGCAGCATTCAGCATGTCAATCTCTTCCTGAGGAGCAGCTGCAAGACCACCGGCAGGATAGTATGTTGTTACGTTAACACCCTTTGATTCGAGCCATTCAATCTGTTCATGATCTTCATTGTCGTCGGTTACGAAAATAACCACTTTATCGGCAATTGTTGCGGGCATTTCATATCCTGACAACCGGGCCAATTCCCTCCAGAAGATTAATTCAGAAGTTTCTGACCAGTTGAAGTATGCGATTACACCGCCATCATCACTACCATTACCAATGTAAACACGTTCTCCCTGAGGTATCTGGCCTGATCCGGGATAGAATTCAACACCGGCTTCCCAGCGGGCAAACAACATTTTGCCATCGGGTGTTTGTGCAAGCAACGTACCGTTTCCTGCATCGTCGCCTTCAGCATCCACGCCAAAGTCACTGTAATTACCCCACCACCAGTCGAAAGGTTCTGTGGTAATTCCTTTAAATACCGGATCATCTGGAGCTACAATTACACCCTGGAAAAATTGATCATCTGCCTGTTTCATGTTTTCACATGAAGCGCTTGGTGTCCAGAGAGCCCTGCTGCTTCTCATGGCCCACATATTCATTGAAAGTACAGGAGCTGTGATCTGATCCCATACATCTTTTCCCGTTGCTGCATCGCCACTAGGAATACTACGACCCATGATCACTACATCGGCTGCATTTAACTGAGGAAGTAAATCTTCAGTAATAATACCCTGTTCGATTACAGTTACATTATAAGCAGTACCGTCGGCATAATTTGTAATTGCTGCAACCACGATTGAATCGTTATTGTTATTCTCGGTTTTCACAAAAACAATTTCCTTGGGTGAAGCTGCAGCAGGCAATGCATAAAGCTCATAATTATCGATATATGTTTCAGTAGCTGTTGAAGCATAATCACAGGTGTTGAAACTATAGAAATTCTGAACCGGTGCATCGCTTGTTGTGAAGGTTGTATCAAGCTGTACCCATTCTCCATGTGTATCTAATGGGAAACCGAAATCGATTCCACCGGGACCACTACCATCAATACTACCACTTGCAAGGAAACCGATCGGACCATTAACTGTTTTCACCATAGCACGCAAATGATATGTTGTATTAGGCAGCCAGTTAGGAGGAGCAACATCAAGAGCAGCAGAGCCATCAGGCCATTTGCATCCTGCTCCTGTCGGATCGCTTAATAAGATTGCAGTTTCACCGCAATATGCACTATCAGGACCAACAATACTTTTCAGGCCCCAACCTCCCCATAAACTAAGATCTGAACATTCCGGGTCGGGAGTAAGATTTGTTAAATTATCGTAATAAGGTACGAATTCACAAGCACTGCTGCTTGTAATAGCCCAGTCGAGTGAACTTAATAACAACGGTTTGAAATCGTCGGTCATGTATAACAATCCATCATTAAATACGGCCATGAAAACAATGCTGTTTTCGAGTGTAACAGGTACAACGCCATCGGGCATTTTTGTATTCACCGATGCACCAGCCGGAACTGCCCACATGGTAGGTAGCAAAGTACCATCGGCAGGTATTGTTGCTAATGCAACAGCATCAGGGATATTGGCTGAAAGGTCGTATGACTTTATTTCTTTACCAAGGAAATCTTCCGATTCGGCAGTACCCGAAGACCATGTGATAAGCTCATCAACAGCATAACCAGCAGTAATAGGATGACTATTGTTGGTAACCTTTATTTTGCAGGTTTCAGCATCGTAGATTTTCGTAACCATCATTTGCCCGGAGGCATCACCGCTTTTATCTGAGTTTGTCCATCCCCATTTACTGCTTCTTGGAGCATCGGGTTGCATGGTAACGCAAGGAATTGGATAACCAGCTATTGCAAAAGTATTCACATTGCCTGAACTTTCACCTGCTGAAATTACAATTGCGGCATAAGGTGAATAATCAAAATCGGCGTTATTAATGGCGCCTTTCTGTGAATAAGTTACTGAATAACCTGCGCCAACAAGGGCATCATAAACGTTTGTATCGTATGCTTTACCAACACCGTAAACGCCCCTTGAGTCGGCCGACTGGTAAAGGATTTCACCTGCAGCCTG
>JAFGEV010000158.1 GCA_016931385.1 Prolixibacteraceae bacterium | reverse complement strand
TGAACTTTCTGTGCTTTATTTAGTTTCTTTGCAAGCTAATTTATAAAGTGGGAGATTATGAATACTTTGGGGGAGTTGCTGGTTCAAACAGTTCAAAAAAATGGTAATTATCCGGCATTGGGTTTTGTCGATGAAAAACCACTATTATATCACGAGGTTTCCAAAAAAGTAAATCAGGTTATTCATTTGCTTGATATCTTAGGTATTGGTAAAGGTGATAAAGTTGCAATTTTGAGCAGTAACCAGCCAAACTGGGGTGTTGCTTTTTTTGCTGTTACAAAAATGGGCGCAGTGGTTGTTCCTATCCTGCCCGATTTTCACGAAGAAGAAATAGAAAACGTACTTAACCACTCAGGTGCAAAAGCGCTTTTTGTATCTGAAAGCCTTTACCGCAAAGTTGAAAATATTAACAAGCCAGAATTGAAACACCTCATTTTGATTGAGCAATTTGCACTTTTACCCTCAGGTATTTCAAAAGATGAACTACCAAAACTTGAAACTTCGTTGGGCGAAAAAGATGAGTTGGCAGGAAATTACCTGGTTGATAAAGACGACCTGGCTTCGATTATTTATACTTCGGGGACAACCGGCAAATCGAAAGGTGTCATGCTTTCGCATAACAACCTTGTTTTTACTGCCCGCATGGCATCTAAAATTCATCATATCGATCATACCGACAGATTATTATCGGTTCTTCCGCTTTCACATACATACGAAAACACCATTGCATTTATTTTACCATTTATGCAAGGCGCTTCAATTTATTACATGAAGAAGTTGCCAACGCCTTCGGTTTTATTGCCGGCTTTAAAAAAGATAAGGCCTACCTTAATGCTTACTGTGCCTTTGATCATTGAAAAAGTATACAAGGGAAGCGTTCTGCCAAACATCAACTCGAAAGCCATTACCCGTGGGCTTTACAAATTAGCCCCTACCCGTAGGTTGCTGAACCGTGTTGCCGGCAAAAAACTTATGAATACTTTTGGTGGCGAGCTGAAATTTTTTGGCATTGGTGGCGCAAAACTTGATCCGACTGTCGAACAATTTCTTATTGAAGCAAAATTCCCTTATGCTGTTGGATATGGTTTAACCGAAACATCGCCTTTACTGGCTGGTTTCGATTCATTTAAAGGCAAACACCAATCAACTGGCCCGGTTATGGAAGGTGTGACCCTGAAGATAAATGACCCTGACCCGCAAACCGGACAAGGGGAAATCTGGGCCAAGGGCGAAAACGTAATGAAAGGTTATTACAAAGAACCCGAATTGACAAAGGAAGTAATCACCGAAGATGGCTGGTTTAAAACAGGCGACCTGGGAGCTTTCGATTCTGATGGTTATTTGTTCATAAAAGGCCGGCTGAAAAACATGATTGTTGGTGCAAGTGGCGAAAATATTTATCCCGAGGAAATTGAAGCCATCATTAACCGTTTTCAATATGTGCTCGAATCGGTTGTTGTTCAGCAAAAAGGAAAACTTGTTGCGATGGTACATTTCAACATGGAAGAACTACAAAAGAGGTTTGAACACCTTAAAGAACAGGCCAATGCTTTTATTGAGAAGCACCTTGACGAGCTGAAACAGGAACTTCAGGTTTATGTCAATTCGAAAGTGAACAAGTTTTCAAAGCTGCAGAAGGTTGTTTCAAAGGCTGAACCTTTTGAGAAAACTGCCACTAAAAAAATCAAGAGGT
Source organism: Prolixibacteraceae bacterium (assembly GCA_016931385.1). GTDB lineage: Bacteria > Bacteroidota > Bacteroidia > Bacteroidales > Prolixibacteraceae > DAIMEA01. Next base: position 10,630 of record JAFGEV010000158.1, on the reverse strand, counting down.
TTTTGTATTACTGAAACTGGTAACTGGTCGCTAGTCTCTTGTCACTTGGAGTTAGTTTCTGGTTTTTTTCCACATTCCATATTGCTCCAGCACTTTTTCGGGCCAGAAGCCATACCAGTCGTAACCAATGCGCCGGTCGAACGTTATTTCGGGTAGGTTGTAAACAATAGTGCCATCGTTCAGGCTCAGGAACGGTTCCCCTTTTTCCAGATCGTAATAGCGCGCCCACACAGTTTTAGCTGTTGAATCGGGCACAAATTCCCTGTCGAAATTAACCGTTGTTTCATGGTAAGGGGTTTCGGGAATTGTGATTGTTGCGTACCTGTAACCATTAATTGCTGCATTTTTGAACCATCTAACTGCATTCCCGATTGCTTTAATTGTAGCTGAATCGGGTTGCTCTATTCGCATCAGTAAAAGCACAATATCGCTGCTCTCGCGGGCAGTGACTGAAGCATGTTCATAGCTTCGTCCTCTTATTGGCTTATAGGTTGCCGGGTCGTGTTGCTGGCACCAGGCCGTTTTAACGCCGTTCAATTCAATCTGGCATTTCAGGATTACCTGCAATCCACTTTCAAAAGCAGAAATCAGTTTTGACCGCAAGTCAGGATCAATCCAGGAATAGATCGAATCGTTGTTTTTTACATCAAACAGTAGGTTCATGATTCCGGTCATTACATCGTCGTTAAAAGTAATGGCATCGGCATCCCAGCCCCGCCATCCACCTTTGGGGTATTGGGTTGAAAGAATGTATTGGAAGCCTTTTTCCGCAGCCTGTTTGTATTTTTCTTCATCGGTATAATAATACACTGCTGATAAGTATTCAATTTGCGGAAAGATATTGCGATTGTCGTAGGTGCTTTGCCGGTAGCGTTCGCTCAGGGTGTTAATCACCGAATCGCGATCGAGTTTTGCCAGCCAGTCAATATTTTTTGGCCAACCGCCATCTTCGTTCTGGTAGGCCAGCAGATTGTTGGCAATATCAATAACATCGGTTGTGTCGAAGCGCTCCTGCGAACGGATTTCGCTGTATAAATCCCAGTGGTGAATGCCATCGGAAAATTTCGATAGGTTGATGTATGGGATTGCCTGTTGTTCATGCGAATTCCGGCAGGAACTGAAACAGATGGTCAAAATAAACAAGCTGAGGTTGATGGCTTTTCGCATTATGTGATTTTTAGGTAAAGATAAAGCAAAAAGCAAAAATTGAGAAAGCGATTCATGAAATTGCTGAAAGCCTTTTGGAAGCATCTTTATAATTTTCCATACCTTCCTTCCATAATGCCTAACACCGAAAGGTCTTCATCCAGGTCGGGCCAGTGCAATCCGGTTCCTCCACATATTATTTCAATATTATTGAGTTGGGAAGGTTTGGCATTTTTTAGTCTTTTGTTAAGGTACACGGGAAAACGAACTCCTTTCTTATTTGAAAGTATATTTTACAAAAAGTCTGTCTAAATGTAAAGTATGATTAACGAATGGGCTATGTTTAGATATATGCCAACCCTTCAGGTTTATAATCCCGAAGAATCACAATAGAAATAAGCAGCAACCAGGACTTCAACATTTCAAATCAAATTGTCGGACTTACAAAGTCCGACTCCCGTTTCAGAAAATAACCCTTAACTGAAACCCTGAGGCGGTTGCACTGGCCATAAATTGTGCAGGAGGCTGTTTGGTGGGAATGTATTCGCCAGTAATATATTGTGATGCGTATTTCTGATATGCTTTTTTAGCCAGTATTGGCTGTGTCCAGATTTGTGTTTCTGTTATAGCCATATTTATGGCAAAAGTAATCAGCCCGTCAACAGGCCTGTCGAAAGCAAGCCAGGTTATCAATCCGGTAGTAGCGTTAACAGCGCCGGTTAGTGCATGTATCTTCCACGAACGGCCTTCCGCTTCGTAAACAGCCGATTTTTCAAGAAGTTCATAAGCCCGGTTCATTTTTTCAAGCCTTTGCTCTGGCGTTAAATTTTCATTTCCTTCGAAAAAACTTTTATCGACTTTTACTGTCGGGGTAATTAATTGAAAACCTGCACCCAGGAACGTGGTTGCAGCGCTAAGGTACATATCCTGTTTCAGCGCTTTATCCTGCGTCTGAATGGCAATTCCTGTTTGCACAACCGTCGCAGCCGAGTATAATCCAAGCCAGGTTCCCCACCAGGTTTTTATTGCTTTCTGGTCTTTTTTAAGGGTTGTCAGTAGTTGGTCCAGATTTTCCTTTTCATTAGGGAAACCTTCAGGTAACTGGGCTTTTGCAGGGATCAAACATACCGAAAAGGCGAGAATGCAAAGTAACAATTTAAATGGTCGTTGCAGTATTTGGTCGTTGCTCATTGATTTATAGTTTAAAAATGATTGTCAATTTAATCAAAATGGAAACATAAAAAGTAATCCCTTTTAGAATACTTGATTAAAATTCTTACATAATGAAAATCTGAGGCTTTTCCCTTGATGTTTCATTTTTGTATTTTACGTTTGGATATCCAACTGTCAATGCAGCAAATACCGTATGATTTTTAGGTAGGCTGAAATCTTTTCTCAGTTTTTTGTTCCGTTCAAAGGCTTTAACGATGAACCCAATAAAACACGTTCCCAAACCCAATGTTTTTGCATAGAGAGAAGTATACGTAGCCCATATATTGGCATCGGCTTCGCTCATGCTGTATTTTGAAACAGGCCCGTGAAAAAGCAGTACCGCAGGCGCACTGTGACATATAATTGAATGGTTGGTTTTTTCTTTTTCCAGAAGCCTTTTTTTATATTGCTGAAGTTCTCTGATGTCAATTGAAGGTACGAAAGCCCTGATGAATGCTGAAATAACCGGGGAAATAGCGAGGTCGACAGTTTTTTTCAGGAGATTGTAAGTTCGATCGTTTAATTTCTGAACATTCCCGGGCGTATTTACAATGGTAATTTTAAGTGGCCTTTTATTGCTTGCCGATGGGTAATGTTTAATGTTTTCAACCAACGACATAAGCAATTCAATCGGTACTTCTTTTTTCTGATAATTCCGGCAACTTCTTAAACCGGCCGAAAGTGTTTCAAATTCTTCAGGCGTGATGGTTGATGCATTCAGAGGATGGATTGTGTCCACATCGGGAAAAATGGTTGATTGGGGGCATATGGCCACGCAATGCCCGCAATGAATACATGTGGATGCTATAATGCCTGTTTGGATATCGATGGAATCTGAAGGGCAATCCTGAACGCATTTCATACAAAAAATGCAATTATCAAGTTTAATTTTGGGCATGATATAAGTTCTAATTAAGTTATGGCTAAAGATATTTAATATAAATTTTCTTTGAAATATTTCTCTTGTTCTTTTGGCTTTATTGAAAAAAACAAAAAGGTGGAAGGCGAAAAGGTGAAAAACAAAAATTCGAATATCAATACTTTAAAATATAAAGGTCGCCCGGGGAAAGTTTTCTGCCAATAAAAAAACCAACTCCCGTAATGTACGAGAGTTGGATTATTTTAAGGGTGATAGATGGGGCTCGAACCCACGACCTCTGGAACCACAATCCAGCGCTCTAACCTGCTGAGCTACAATCACCATTTGACAATTTTTTTAATTGCGGTGCAAATATACAATTTTATTTAATTCCCGGCACATCATTTTCTTTTTTTGATTTTTTTTTAGATGGTTTTAATTGCAATACTAAATTTGGCAATAATTAGGGCTAAATTTGGTTTAAACTTTTAGACGGATGGCTATAAAAAGTGCGATAAAAAATTATTCGCTTTCGAATGTAAGTGCCTTGCAGTTTTTTCAACTTGTAAGGTATGGGGCATTTATCGTGATTGGCATTTTGTTGTCAAAGTCGGCTCTGGGTACAGCCAATATTGGCCATTACGAAACTTTTCTTTTGATAGCTACTGCATTTTCACTTTTCTGGGTCAACGGTTTTTTAAAGTCAATACTACCTGAGAGTTCGGGCAAATCAAATGAAGATGTTGGCATCCTTTTGTTCAATTCGTTTATCCTGCTTTCAATTTTTGCAACGGTAGCAGCTCTGACTGTTTTTTTGTTACATAAGCCCTTTTCATCCATACTGCTTAATGGAAACCCGGTATATATGCCCGCGGCTCTGGCCGGATATATTCTTTTTAACAGCCCTTCACTTTTAATCGAATACGTTTATTTGTTAAATAACCGGCCAAAGTCAATTATAAGTTATGGGCTTATCATCTTTTTCATTCAGATTGTGATTGTAGGTGTTCCGCCTTTTCTGGGATACGGGCTCAATACCATTTTAATGGGCCTTTTCTTTTTTTCGGCCCTTAAGTTTTGCTGGTTGTTGGTTGTATTGAAGAAATATGCCAGACCGGTTTTTATGCCCAAAATTATAAAAACCCTTATAATAGCAGGTTTACCGCTAGTCCTTTCCATGCTATTAAGCTCATCGGCAAAGTACATCGATGGTTTCATAATAACTTCGAAATTTACCCCCGAAGATTTTGCCATTTTTCAATATGGCGCCCGTGAACTTCCCCTTGCTTTGTTAATGGCCAACTCACTTGGTATGGCAATGCTGCCTCGTTTTGCAGGGAAAAATATCGATTCGCCACTTGCAGAGTTGAGGTCGGAGGTGTCGAGGCTTACCTGGTTTTTGTTCCCCGTTTCGGTAGTTTTGTTGTTATCGTCACACTGGTTATATCCACTGGTTTTTAACCCGCAGTTTGAAGCCAGCGCAACCATCTTCAACATTTACCTTTTACTGGTTATTAGCCGTGTGCTGTTTCCGCAAACTATCCTGATCTCAAAAAAGATAAACCGGACTATTGTAAGGGCTTCACTATTCGAGGTGATAATAAATGCAGGTTTCAGTATTTTTCTGGCTAATAAAATTGGCATGGTAGGTGTTGCATATGCTACCTTTATTGCCTATTTGTTAGAAAAAATTTACCTGGTTATCGCACTAAAACGAAAATTCGGAATAACACCCGGGAAATATTTGCCCCTCAAAGTTTATTTTATTTCTTCTTTTTTCTTAATTGCAACTTTTATTTTGGTTGAATTTATCCTTTACTGATATGGATTTGCTTATTGATAACGAAGAAACAGAAAAGTTATTCAAAAAGATTCTTGGCTCGATACCTGCCCTGCAAAATGCCGAAACGGCAAGCAGCATGGAAGAGCGGGGGCTTAAATACGAGAAAAACTGGGGGGCTTCAATAGTCGATTTAAAGGAATATGCCTCGTTTATCGAAAAGGATCATTTGCTTGCCTTGAAACTGTGGAATAAAAAGTGGCGCGAAACCATGATTTTAGCAACGCTTATCGACGAAGCAGATAAAGTTACAGAAGCACAAATGGATTACTGGGTGAAAACGACCGAAACTATCGAATTGATTGAACAGATGGTATTCAATCTTTTTGCTTATACCCCCTTTGCTTTTGTTAAGGCACTTGAATGGTGCCGGGGGAAAAAAATGAATGTTAAAGTGGCCGGGTTATTGCTGATGGGAAAACTTGCAGCAAGTGCAAAAAACAACATTGACGAAATGTTCGAGATTTTTTTTGAAGTATTGCCCCCACTGGCTAAAGACAAAGCGTTATATCCCTATTTTTTCAGGTCATTTTGTCAGTTGGCAAGGCGGAGCCGGGGTTTGTACTCATCCTGTATCAGTTTTGCAAATGAATTTATTAAGACCGACAATGAGAATGCTGTGGCGCTTGGTACAGAGATTGTTGAAGAATTAGGGTCAGATGATTTTATCAATATGGTTAAAAAATAAAAGTAAGATTTAATATTGTATGGCAATCATCTGCATGTTTATTGATACAGTAATTCAGATTTTAAAAAAACCATTAACATGAATATTTCACGTACAACAAATCCTTTTTTTGGAAAAAAGGCATTTCAAAATGTACAGAGTGTTTCTTATACTCAGGAAACAATGACAGTTAAAGGGGCAATGAATAAAACAGCCCTGATTATCCTTTTTGTTTTTGCATCGGCTTTTTATACGTGGCAAAAGTTCTTCAACGTATATGTTCCTGAAAGCCCTCAGGCCGGGATAAGCGCTGTTTCAGTTTATTTGTTAATTGGAGGTATAGGCGGCTTTATTACGGCCATAATTGCATCTTTCAGTCCGCGCAAGGCTGGCTTTTTTACGCCAGTGTATGCCATTTTAGAAGGTATGTTCCTGGGGGGCCTTTCTGCAATACTGGAAGCTCAGTTCCCCGGGTTGGTGATTCGGGCAGTTGCACTGACCTTTGCAGTTTTCGCTGGAATGCTATTCATATACAGGCAGGGAATAATTAAGGTGACAGGAAAATTCAGAAGGGGTATGATAGCAGCTATCTTTGGAATCCTTTTGGTTTACCTTGTTGGTTGGATTGGAAGCCTGTTTGGCGCCAATATCTCGTTTCTTTACGGTGGAGGAACATTCGGATTAATTTTCAGTATTGTTGTAACTGCCATTTCAGCATTTAGCCTCCTTCTCGATTTCGACTTTATTGAACGTGGGGCTATGGCCGGTGCACCAAAATACATGGAGTGGTATGGTGTGTTTGGCCTGCTGGTTTCATTGGTTTGGCTTTACATTAACATTCTTCGCCTTTTGACCATTTTTGCAGGCAGGGATTAATCCAAATGTGAAAAAGGTTTTGCCTTAAATTTTTGTATCTTGATGCCAGTCTTTAGGGGAAGTTGATTCTATTTTGCATCAATAACCTCGTGAAGAATGATTTAAAATTAATATCATATGAAATTAATTGAAGTATCTTCCCGAAAAACAAAAAAACTATTCCATCAACTTCCTTACAGGATTTATGAAAATGATTCCAATTATATTTTCCCATTAAAGACAATGGTTGAAGAGAACTTCGATCCGTCAAAAAATTCATTTTTTAAGCATGGCATTGCAACGCGTTGGGTTCTTGTTGATTTAAAGGGAAAACCCATTGGCCGGATAGCTGCGTTTATCGATTACGATAAGTTTAAGGTATTCGATCAACCTACAGGTAACATTGGTTTTTTTGAATGCATTAACGACAAGCAGGCTTCCGAAATTTTATTTATTACTGCAAGGGAGTGGCTGAAAGAAAAAGGGGCAGAGGCAATGGACGGGCCTGCAAACCTTGGCGAAAATTATATGAACCATGGGCTTTTGGCCTGGGGCTTCGTGCAGCAAGCTTATGGCATGCCATACAATCCTCCATATTATGTCGATCTGTTTAAAGATTTTGGTTTTCAGGTATATTACGAACAATATTCTTACCATATCGATTACACCAAACCTTTCCCCGAACGATTCTGGAAAATTGCTGAATGGGTTAATAAAAAACCACAATTTTCATTCAGGCATTTCGACTGGGCCGAAACAGATAAGTTTATAAGTGATTTTTGTAAAGTATATGAAGGGGCATGGCAGAAGCACGAACACTATAAGCCCTTAGATCCTGAAGAACTGAAAAACTTTATAAAATCATCGAAACTGGTGCTCGATCCAAAGTTTGTTTTCTTTGCTTATGCCGACAACGAACCCATTGCCCTGTTTGTTATGCTACCCGATTTTAACCAGGCATTGAAAACACTTGGAAATGGAAAACTTAATTTAATAAACATCATTAAACTTTTACGTTTTATTAAAAAGGGGAGATTTACACGAACCAGGATCATCATTATGGGCGTTGTTGAAAAGTATCAGAAGTCGGGTATCGAATCGGCCATCTTTTATGAACTTGACCGAAAAATTATGCCCCACAAGCCACAATATAAAGAGGTTGAAATTTCGTGGGCAGGCGATTTTAACCCCAAGATTATCGCCATATATAAGGCAACTGGTGGAGTACATTCTAAAACACATTATCAAATGCGTTATCTGTTCGACCGTGATAAACCCTTTACCAGGGCACAAATTATTAATGACTAGTGGATTGTTATTTCCATGTGACAAATTATTTTTTAGAAAAGTTTTGCAAAATATTGCTGAATATCTATCTTTGCAACCCATTATAAATTTTTTTAAATAAGCGCATAAAATGAAACAAGGTATACATCCTAAAAATTATCGTTTGGTAGCGTTCAAAGATATGTCGAACGATGAAGTAATGATTACAAGCTCAACAGTTTCGACAAAAGAAACCATTGATGTTGATGGGGTAACATACCCACTCTATAAGATGGAAATTTCAAGTTCATCGCATCCGTTTTACACAGGTAAGATGAAACTTGTTGACACAGCTGGCCGGGTTGATAAGTTTATGAACCGGTATAAGAAACACCTCGATAACCGTAAATAAAAAAATATTTTTTTGTTAACTTCACCTTGCGTGAAGCATTTTGAACAGGAGAGAGGAGAGGAAAAAGCTGTCGATATTTTCGGCAGCTTTTATTTTGAATTTTAACTTTCAGTTGTTTACTTTTTTGCGTTTAAGAAAATTATGCAGTGCGCTCAGGCTTGTCAGTTTTTTAATTTCTTTTTCTTTGAGGCAAACCTTAAACTCATTTTCAAAATAGTAAACCAATAAACGAAAGTCGTATTCGTCAAGGTATAAATCATCGATTGTTGAGGCGTGAACAATGTAGTTTTTCTTAACGCCAACATTCCTAAGTACTTTATAAATTCTTTTTTCCGTTATACCCATTATGTGCAATTTTTTATAACAAATTAAAAAACCGAAAGTGTGACTTTTTGGGCAAATAGTTCGAAAAGTTATAAAAAATTGATTACAATCTTGCAAAAATATTCAGATAAAAGGGATTCAAAATTTGCTGGCATGGGCTTATTTTATGATATCCAGTTTTTTACCGATGCGTGTAAAAGCTGACACCGCCTTTTTGATCTGATCAACAGAATGTGCAGCTGAAAGCTGTACCCTTATTCGGGCCTTACCTTTGGGCACCACCGGATACACAAAGCCAATAACATAGATGCCTTCGTGAAGCATCTCGCTGGCAAATTTTACGGCCAGTGGTTCATCGTAAATCATAACTGGCACAATGGCTGTATCGCCTTTTACCAGATCGAACCCGGCTTTTTCCATTTCATTGCGGAATAGCTTTGCATTTTCCATTGTTTTATCCCGGGGCGAATCAGGAGACTGGAGCAATTCAAGAACTTTCAGGCTTGCCCCTACAGTTGCGGGTGCAAGGGTATTCGAAAACAAGTAGGGCCGTGAGCGTTGGCGAAGCATTTCAATGATTTCTTTCCGTCCTGAGGTAAAACCACCATTGCCTCCGCCAAGTGCTTTCCCAAAGGTAGAGGTAATAATATCAACTCTCCCCATCACACCGCAATGTTCGTGGGTGCCTTTGCCGTTAGAGCCTATGTAGCCAGTGGCATGGCTGTCGTCAACCATAACCAGGGCATCATATTTTTCGGCCAGGTTGCATATTTCGTTTAAGCGGGCGATGTCACCGTCCATCGAAAAAACACCATCGGTAACAATGATCCGGTATAACGACGAAAGTGCTTCTTTCAGACAGTTCTCAAGTTCGTTCATGTCGGAGTGCTTATACCTTAAGCGTTTTGCTTTGCATAGCCTTACCCCGTCGATGATCGAGGCATGGTTCAATTCATCGGAAATGATGGTGCTGTTTTCATCTAAAAGCGGTTCAAAAACACCCCCGTTTGCATCGAAAGCAGCACAATATAAAATGGTATCTTCTGTGCCTAAGAAATCCGACACTTTCTTTTCGAGTTGTTTATGAATAAGCTGTGTACCACAAATAAAACGTACCGACGATAACCCAAAGCCCCATTCTTCGATGCAATGCTGTGCCGCTTTTTTTACCTCAGGGTGGTTTGCCAGCCCCAGGTAATTGTTCGAACAAAAATTAAGCACTTCTCCATGGCCTTCAACATCTATTGAAGACCCTTGTGCCGAATTGATGATCCTTTCATCTTTAAACAATCCAAGTGTTTTAAGTTCGCTGAGTTTTTTTTCGAAATCGCTTTTTATTTTTCCGTACATCTCGCTAAGGTGTTTATATTTAACTGTTTTGTTTTAATGTTTTTATTTTTGTTGTGATCTGCATTAAAACAAATACCTGCTCAATCAGTGTGTTTGAGTAATTCAAATGTACGTATAAGCGATGTGAATTTTTGTGATTTTTTACAGTGAGGTATAATTTGTGAAAGTACGTTTAAATAAAAAAGCCCCATAAAAAGAGGCTTTGTGAAATATAAAGAAAGAGGATTATTATTTTATCAGGAATCAACTTTTTGCTGATTCAGTTATGAAAGCAACACCAACTGCCAGTAAAAAAATTCCTAATGCAATTCCTAAGTAAATCATGGTTGTATTTTTTTAATTCTGATTCAAAAATATACTTAAAAAACCGGAAAAAGTAACTTTTGACAAGGGCTTTTTATGAATGTATCTTTTGTGTTGACGAACGCCACGAGTGGTTATGTTAATTCAAAAATTGTTGACATGTTGGGTAAAGATTATCTTTGTTGAAAAATTGAATAATCAATAATTATGGATAATAGAAAAGTCAGGGTACGTTTTGCCCCAAGCCCAACCGGGCCGTTACATATTGGCGGGGTGCGTACTGCCCTTTTTAATTATTTGTTTGCCCGAAAAAACAACGGCGATTTTCTTTTACGTATTGAAGACACCGATCAAACAAGATTTGTGCCGGGAGCCGAGGAGTACATCATGGAATCG
>JAFGEV010000157.1 GCA_016931385.1 Prolixibacteraceae bacterium | reverse complement strand
TATTGGGCAAGAAAAGCCAAAAACAGCACTGCCGAAGTTGATTATTTATTTGAACAGGGCAACAAAATAATGCCAATTGAGGTAAAATCGGGCTCAATAGCACACATGAAAAGTATGTTTATGTTTCTTGAAAAATACGCTGTCGAAGGAGGTCTAAAAATTTCGCAAGCTGTTTTTGAAAACAAAAACCCCATTCTTTCACTGCCTTTCTATGGAATTGAGGCCATGATGAAAAATGCGGAATAATTATCTATCAAAATTTTTCTTTTTTCAGGGTAACCTTTCCCCCGTTTTCGGAATAAACAGGTGAACTTACCTAAAAGTATTTCCAAATTATTACATAAGATCTTAAACAAATACCAGAAGTATTTAAAAAGAAAAAACGTATAAAATTTTGTATTATTCATTTTTTTTTTAATAGATTTGCAACTATTAACCTATAACTAAACACAATTATGGAAATTCCCCAGTTTCCCGAAACAGTACAGCCCGAAAATACAGCAACCGGGGTCAACGGTTGTAAAAACCATAAAAACATGTTGCCTATGGAGAAAACCTGAATGTATTAGGTGTTGCTTTGAATATTGCCTTGCACCAAAAAAGGCAGGGTGCACATCAGGGTATATTGGTGGTATTCTTTATTTTTAGCTGGCTTATTTTCAATGCCCAAAAAAGTAAGGCAACACAACCCGAATTGTCAAATCGACGAAGTCAAAATTATGCTGCCTTATTGAATAACGAACCCCGGGTTCACGGCCCATAAGGGTTCAATAAACAAAACAAAAATATGAAAAATTTGAAGATTTATTTAATATTTTGTATTGTATTTGTTTCTGTAGCTTGTAACAATGAAAACGATTCAACAAATTTTTATACAGAAAACCCAGTACATTACGATGAAATACTTGATGGTATTCCTTTAGTCAAAAATCCCTGTGATATTGAACTGTATTTGAACATATTTGAAGATAAGGATGATGAAAAAATTGTCCGTGGTCTGTATGAAATTAGTGTTCAGGCATTCGAAATATTTAGTAAAGGTGATATTAACCCTATAGTGTTGAAATCAGCTGAACAAAATGCAAATAAAACCTTTGATTTAAGAACGTTAAAAGATCAAAGTACAATGAAATCTTCATCTGTTGAATTTGTTAAACTAGTTGAAATGGTTGCCAACATAGATTTGACCAGGAATTCAAAAAACACATTAAAAAGTACTGAAACAGAAAGTTATGTGCCTGCCATTTTTGTTCCTAATGCTGATATTGCAGATTACAATAAAAGACCATTGATCTGTCCCGGTGTTGCTGTTAATAGTGAACTTGATGGTGCAGAAGAATATGAAGAATATATTGTTGCGTGGTATTTAGATGAAAATGGTGAAAAACAAGAGATTATCATTAACGAGGAAACAGCTATGTCAACCACAAATCCAGTGATGATTTTTGATAATGCCAGCGCAATTTTATGTGAAACTTATGACTTAAACATTAATTGTATTAAACAAAATACTAATAAAAGTACACAGTCATTAGGGAAAAATTTCTGGGCTACTAAAGAATATCAGATAAATGAACGTCATGAATTTATTGGAAATTCAGAATTTTGGATTACTGCATTCCATACTAATGAAAATGGAGATGGATGGTATACTTGGACTGATTATAACGTATGGTATGGTGAAGCACAAATTGCATCTGTTGCCTACAATGATATAGGAACACAACTTGAAGCCTGGTTTAATTTTTGTAATGTCGACGTTGAACCTTATAACGATAATTATGTCTTTTACAATACATATGAAAGGGATTGGTATTGTTCAGAAAAACCACTTGGAACCACATCTGAACATAATGGGGTAAGAATGTATTTTACAGGAAATATGCAATATACATCGGATTGGTATGCTTATGATCCAGATGATATTGACGATAGCCGGCTTGATTTTGCCTACATTTATGCAAATTGGGCAAAATGGTATCAAAATGACAGGACAAAACTAAGATTTTGGCGATGTGAATTTTAAAAAATTAATAATTATGTACCGATACCTGATTCTTATATTATTCTTGTTTTTAGGGAGTATTTTGTCTGCGCAAAATACTTTGCAATCGTTGTTTAACTCCACGCATTCCGGGAGGAATTTCTCTATAATCTATTCCAACATATTGGACGGAAAAAACGAGATAGGGGGTGGTTTACGCTTTAATATTAACCAATATGCACATCCCGACGACCAAAACAATATTTTTTACAAGAGACTTTACGCAACAAATCCCCTTCACTATTTTGGGATAGAGGCTTTTTATAACCGATATATTTTTACGAATTTGGGAAATATGAAACCTTATTTATTTTATGACATTCAGGCAACTTATTCAACAACGTTTAACCGTATGTGTTTGCCTTATACCTATGCCGACGACGGGGAGGTGCTGTATAAAAAATACGAGGAATATTTTGGCCCTTATACGTGGATAGAGCAATGCGTAGGGCTTGGCTTCAATGTCGATATTTTCAGGAATTGGTTTTTTACCCAAAAAGTTGGGATAGGGGCATGTTTCATTTTAGGAAAGGAATATCAAATACCGTCAACCTGGAGTGGATTTTCCTGGGAAGTTGGCCTTTTGTATAATGTAGGAATCGGGTATCGGTTTGAAAACAGAACAAGAAACAAGAGAAAATAAAATGATTAGGAATAAACTGAAGCCTTGCACAATTTGAATTTTAATTTTGTTGCTTATGATAACAATAAGTTTCCCCAATTTTATTTTTATTTCTGTGTTATTATTCACTTCATGTATGGAAAAAGGGGAATCGTTAACTTTTAACGTTATAAATTCAACTGACCAGACAATATCTTTCATTAAAAGCCGGAGTGTTGGATTCGACAAAAAGGACACAATTAGATTAGATGATAATGAAAAAATTTCGGATGTTTCTTATGAAGATACTGGAAATGCAATCCCTGTCCCATTTATATCTTATGATACAATCATCATTGTATTTAATGATGTTATTTATTCATACACACCACAGACAGAGGGGAAAAACCCGTTTAAAATTGAGTACTACCTTGAGATATCGAGAACTCAACCCAAATATTATATGACTGAAGTGATATATGAATATTTAATTGAACCGGAAGATTTTGAATCGAAAAGTGATTAATAGCTATTGCAGAAAGGGAATAAGCGCGATTCTTTAAAAAGTGAAAATTACGAACAGAATCATAAACGATGGCCCTTGGAAAGGTCGGAATGATACGCTGTTTGGAAACGGTCATAAATATGGCGAAACCAGCTTGACAAACAGACAATCTGCCCACTTTTTTAAACCACTGAAAACTATGTAATTTTTTTTACATTCCTGGGTAACCTTTTCCGGTTTAGAGGAAAAACCATTGAACGGTCGGAAGGGACGTTCTGATTTTAAATTTTTTAACACTCTTTTTAATAAACAAGAATCTTTGTTCCAAATTGTTTTTTTAGCTTTGACATGTTCCGTTCAAACAAAACACAAAATGAAGATTCTCCGAATTTTCCCATCAAAAAACGCAAATCAAACAGAAGCCTTTTTTACGGGTTTCGGAATCACAAAAATGGGTATGCCTATGAAGATAGCCTGAACGTATAACGGGTTGTCCTGAATAGTGCCTTTCCTCCTAAACCCGGGCAGAAAAAAGGCAACACAAACCGAAGATGATGCTGCCTTAGTGTTGAATGAATGAATCCTATTTTTTAGCAGCTTTCATTTTAGAAAAAAGTATGAAGAACAAAATTCATTTATTATTCACATTGACAACCGTTATTTTTCTTTCTTGCACCACCGAAGAGGTGGTCGACCTGAAAGATATGTACCAATGCAAACCGGTGGTCTATTCCGTCATTTCCCCACCGAACGATACCATCCGGGTTCTTGTATCGCGCACCTATGCCTTTGGTGAAGAATATGATAAGTCAAAACCGGCCATCGACAATGCTTTGGTAACCCTTTCAGCAAAGGGCCAATCGGCTCAATTGCCTTTTTCTACTTCGTCGGATCAATACGAAATAGCTACAAAAAATTTTCCGCTTATTGAAGGGCAAACATACCATATAGAAGTTGTTTTGCCAACGGGCGAAAAGGCAACAGCAGAAACAACCATCCCAACCGGAGATTTCCAGATCGATTCGGTAGTTACCACCAAAACGGGCCCATTTCTTGATGATGCATTTCAGGATTATTATTATTACCGGTTTACATCTGCCGTATACTGTAAAATAAACAAAGGTGAAAGTGGGATCATATTCCTTGATTTCGGAAAAGTTGAAGATAAAACCTGCATAAACGACTACGAAAACATTTATGCATTTAACAAGGCTTTTAACGATGATTCATCCCGCCACTTTCTTTTCATTATTGATGAAACGCTGCAAAATTATAAGTTAAATACCAGATTTGTACACGTTGGCCAAAATCCCGAAAATGAATTTGATGTTTTCAAAGGGGTATACCCGGAATATACCAACATCGAAAACGGGTATGGCGTTTTTAGCAGTTATCTTAGGTCGGAACCTTTTTACATTTATTACCGTTTTTAAAGAATCCTTATGAGAAAGAAACAAATTTCACTTTTCAGTTATTTTATTTTGCTCCTTTTCACCTCATGTATCTCTTCGTACCATGCCATTCAGCCTTCGTTTTCACAATACAGTGAAAGTGAGAACAAAGAAACGGGCGGTTTGGTCATAACCCCGGGTAATGAAGATATTTTGACATCCAACAAAGTTTTTCAACGCAAAGCTTTGAAGAAAGGAATAAAACTGATCGCGGTTAAAATCGAAAACCATTCATCGGAACCGGTAAAATTAGATTATGAAAATTTTGAGGTTTTCAACGATTTTGAATTGGTTAAACTGTTAACCCCCAATCAGGTGTGTTCAAAAATTGGATACAATATGATTGGCCGGTCTGCTATTTTTGCTCTGTGCGTTGCAGGTTCGTTTCAAATTGGTATGGTTACAACCGGTTTAATCAATCTTTATTCGCCTTTTCTCTATTCATCCCCTTTTTCGCTCTATTACCTTATCCGGTCAGCCGTTTCGAATGAACAATTCAAAACCGACCTGGAAAGTTTTGGGTTTGGGAACAGGCTTATCGAACCTGGTGAAACCATTTACGGCATTTTTGCCTTTAAAGCCGACAAGGTGGGTGAACTGCTTATACGATTGAAACAATGAATATGGCTAAGAGGTTTTTATTCATCCTATTAATGGTTTTTGGGACCCATTTTTGCATGGGGCAGAATTCTTTTTATATCGCATCCCTCACGGTAAAAGACAGCGTGAGCAACTTAAGCTTATCTAAGGTTCCTGTAGTAGTAAAAGAATTGGATAAGAGGTTTATAACAGACAAAAACGGCCAATTAAAATTTGCCTTTCCAAAGGGGAAACCGTTAACGATTGAAACAACATACCCGGAGTATATTTCAAAAATACTGGTACTGGATATTGTCAGCGATACAGCATTTACCATCAAATTAAAGCCGGATATCCGATCAATTATAATGGGTGAAATTGAAGTTATCTCGCACCGTGCAAAGAAACTCGAAGGATTATCTGCCGGAATGGAATCGATGACCCCAAAGCAAATTGAATCGCTCCCATCGCTTGGCGGGGAAAGTGACCTGGTAAAATCGCTCACCACTTTACCCGGGTTCAGCAGTGGTACAGAAGGAACTACAGAGCTTACCGTAAGGGGGGGCACTACCGGCGAAAACCTGTACTTACTTGATGGGTATACCCTTTACAAATCGTCGCATTTACTGGGTTTGTTATCGGTGTATAATAGCCAGATTGTATCAGGGTTTAATGCCTATAAAACAGGTTTCCCTGCAAAATATGGCGGCCGTATTTCTTCGGTTATCGATGTGAAATCGATTGATCCAAAACTTCATACGTTCAGTGGAGATGCTGAAATAGGATTGCTGACCTCGAAGGCTACCCTCCAAATTCCGTTGATAAAGGGAAAATCTTCGCTATTGATTAGCGGAAGGATAAGCTACATTGATAAACTGGCAAAACTCTTTCAGCCCAAGGACCAGTTTCAGACGTTCAATTATTACGATTTTTATGGAAAGTGGGTGTCAAAAATCGGGGATAAAATTCACTGTATATCGATTTCTTTACCGACCGCGATGAATATGACGATTATTCAAAAAGCCTGATATCGGTCGATGACAAGCTACGGCAATGGAAAAATATGTACACAGGCATCAGGCTCAACAGCCTGCTGAATAAAAAAAACGGAAAATTTGTTTCAGGCTGGGTACAGTAATTATGAAAACCGGTACTATTCATTGTCAGATTATGGTGAAAGCGATGGCCGGTTTGAAGAATATGAGTTTAAAAGTACGATGTATGATTTCTTCATCCGGGATATTGCCACATTTCAATTTTCTGAAAAGAGTGAATTAGAGGTTGGCGGTGAATTTATCCTCCATCACTTTGCCCCCTCAAAAATTGAAGTGACTATTGCCGATTCTACCTATTCTTTCCTAAGCGGGCAAAATCGACAGGCAAACGAACTAAACTTTTTTGGAGATTATTTTTATGCCTTCAACGAAAAACTGAACCTCAAAGCAGGCCTGCGATATTCGAATTATTTAGGAATTAAAAGCTTTGTTGAACCACGGTTGCAGGTGAAATACATGCCCGATAAAACCCAGGCTTTTTCGTTTTCGTATAACCGGGTAAGCCAGGCCATGCACCTGCTTACGAACCCGGGGTTGGGGTTCTCGACCGACATCTGGCTTTTTTCAAACGAACAGATAAAACCGGCTGTTGGCAACCAATTTTCTTTGAGCTGGTCAAAGGAATTTCGTTTTCTTAATATACCACTGAGTTTCAGCGCCGATGCCTATTACAAAAGCACCATTAACGCGTTGGAATACCGAGATGGGTTCAGTTCAAATTATTTCACTTCTTCAAATTCCTTTCAGGATAGCACATTAACACCTTACGATATTACCACTTCGGGGCAAACCGATTCATACGGCATCGAATTCCTTCTTGAAAAGAAAGAAGGGAGGTTAACCGGTTGGCTTTCGTATACACTTGCCAAATCGGTAAGCCTTTTCCCTGAACTGAACAAGGGGATAGGGTTCCCTTCGAAGTACGACCGGAGGCATGCCTTTTCGATTAGCGCAAGCTATGCCCTGAATAAAAAATATCAGCTTTCGGCCAACTGGAACTATGGCTCGGGGCTACCCCTTACCATAGCCCGTTATATTTATTTTTCAGGTTTTTTTGACATGGAAACAGGGTCTTCAAAAATATCTTCATTTCAAGTGCCGGTTAATACTGACCGGAACAGCTACAGGATGAAAGCGACCCATACACTGAATATTTCAGCCTCTAAGAAAATAAAACTTTTCAAGATGGACGGGAAGCTGGAGCTTGGGGTTTACAATCTGTATTATCGGAAGAACCCAACATATTACACTTATGGCTACAGGTACTTATCCGACCAATCTGAACAAAGTAATTCAAGGATTTATTCCCCGCAAGTAAAAATGGTATCGTTGTTGCCAATACTACCATATTTTAATTTAAGTGTTCTTTTTTAGTAAACAGAAAAGATTTGGCTTTTTGACAGAAATAATATAAATTGCGTCATCAATATGACGGAATTATGGTTTATATAGTCAGGGAATTATCGGAAAACATTATAAGAAAAATACAACCAAATAAAGTTGTTATCGTTTTGGGAGCCCGCAGGGTTGGTAAAACGGTTCTTGTTAAAGAGATACTTGAAAAAGTAAATGAACCTGCTCTCATTTTAAATGGAGAAGATATAAATGTACATGACAAACTCGCAAACAGGAGTGTTGAAAACTATAAACAGATTCTGGGTTCCTTCAAATTCTTATTTATCGATGAGGCACAAAAAATACCCGACATTGGTTTAAAGCTGAAACTCATGGTTGATGAAATTGAAGGTTTAAAAATCATTGTTTCCGGGTCGTCTTCATTTGATATCAATAACAAAACAGGCGAACCGCTAACAGGCAGGAAATACACATTCAATCTGTTTGCTTTCTCTGAAAACGAGTATAATCAGGTTGAAAACAAAATATCCAAAATTGATAAGTTACGCGAAAGGTTGGTTTTTGGAAACTATCCCGAACTTCTTCACCTGCCCGATAAAGAAAATAAAATTGATTACCTGAATGAAATGATAAGCGCTTACCTTTTAAAGGACATTTTGGCATTTGAAAACATCAGGAATTCGCAAAAAATATTTAACCTTTTACGGCTGGTCGCATTTCAAATTGGCGGTGAAGTTTCGATGCAGGAATTAGGAAACCAATTGGGCATTAGTAAAAATACGGTAGAAAAATATTTAGATTTGTTAAGTAAAGTATTCATACTTCATAAAGTAGGGGGATATAGCCGAAATCTGAGAAAGGAAATCTCAAAAAATTCAAGATGGTATTTTCTCGACAATGGAATACGAAATGCGGTAATTGCAAATTTCAATCCCATTGAATATAGAAATGATGTTGGCGTTTTATGGGAAAATTACATGATAAGCGAAAGGCTCAAGTATCAGGAATATAAAAGGATATCGTCAAACAATTATTTTTGGAGGACATACGGGCAACAAGAAATTGATTGGGTAGAAGAAAGGGAAGGTTCATTGTTTGGCTATGAGTTTAAATGGAAAGAATCAAAGGTTAAAGTACCGTCTCAATGGGAAAAAGCCTATCCTGGTTCATCATTTGAAGTAATTAATAAAGATAATTTTGAAAACTGGCTGAAATAATGGCAATCTTTCCCCATTTATGAAATAAACAGATGAACACACCCCCAAAAACGGCCTGCTTTTTTTCGCAATAATTTTTACAAGTACCGGTTATTTTTAAAAAGATATATTGCATAAAATTCAAAACTATGCTGTTTTTTTTTATAAATTGCCAACAATAAACCTGTAACTAAACACAATTATGAAAGTTCCCCTGCATTCATTATCATTCAGATTCAAACAAAAAATTGTATTTTGCATTTCAATAATCATTCTGTGCAGTTGCACCGAACTCATTACAAACAGCTTCCCAGAATACGAAAAGGTGCCTACGGTAAATGCACTATGCATTGCCGGGAAGCCTATCTCGATAAATTTATCGTGGACAGGAGGCCTCGACAGCCTGCAACTTGAATGGATCAACAATGCAACAATTGATTTGTTTGCCGATGGTACTTTTATTGAACAACTGACTTTTATACGTGACGGCCTGTACACATCCAACAAATTAGTTGAAGTAGAAAAAGAATACGAATGCCGGATAATCATCCCGGGTGAAGATACCATTGTTTGCTCCCAGACCTTGCCGGCCCCCAGCCCGGTTTTAAATGTTGAACACCTGAACATTGCAGGCAGGAACGAAGAAGGGTATGTTTTCCATGGGTTTAAACTGACCTTTAAAAACGATTTGACACAAACCAGGTATTATGAAGTCACAACTTCGGATGGAAATTTTGAAAACTTTGACGATCCGGTTTTTTTAAACGAAGGGTTGCCCATGCCGCTGTTCAGCAACAAACTGATTACAGATTCGGTGTATACCCTGACACTTAATTATTGGACAAATTACAAGCATGCCTTGTATGCAAACTGCTATTTGCTGAAACCCTATGCCGTGACCCTCCGCTCGGTAACGTACGATTATTACCAATACCAAAAACAAGCCTACATTTATGAACGAGGTAAATATGCCGACATTAATTCAAGCACCGTACCCATGCCCTTTCACTCGAACATCGACAACGCCTATGGCATTATTGCCGGGTACTCAACGTGTGTTTCCGATTCCATAATCCCCGAGCCTTATGTTGAATATTAGAACCCTCCTTTTATTTGTTGTGCTATGTTTTTGCGTTGAAACATCACAGGCAAAGTATCGAATTGCAGGTTTTGTGTGCGACAAACAAACCAGCGAACGTTTAATTGGCGCCAATGTAATTGAAGCCGGTACCGCCAACGGAACAGCGACCGACAATTCGGGCTATTTTTCCCTGGTTACCAATACCCCGGAAATTAACATCTCGTTTGTCGGGTACAAACAACAGGCCATGACCTTTTCCCGCGATACCCTTGTAACCATTTTTCTTGAAGCGGGGGAAGAGCTGGGGGAGGTTACCGTAGTGGCGAATATACCCCGGTTTAATGTATCGACCCTGAGCCGGGCAGAAATGAAGAACATACCGGTTATTGGCGGCAAACCCGATGTGATTAAAGCCCTGCAGTTATTGCCGGGCATCCAGCCGCAACACGAAGGATCCAGTTTGATGAATGTACGCGGGGGCAGCCCCGGCGAGAATTTGTACCTGATCGACAATGTTCCGCTGATTTACGTGAACCACCTGGGCGGGTTTATGTCGGTTTTCGATCCCGAAATGATCAACAATATTGAAGTGTACAAAGGGGGCTTCCCTGCACGGTACGGTGGAAAACTTTCTTCGATTGTAAACATTACCCAGCGCGAAGGCAACCGGTCGGCAATGAAAGGGACATTCAGCCTTGGGATTACCGATGCTTCGTTTAGCATTGAAGGCCCTTTACTGGATAAAAAAGCCAGTTTCATTGTCACCGGACGAAAAACGTTAACCGAGCCCCTGATGCTTTTTGGTACGGCTCTGTCTGATCAGAAAAATTA
>JAFGEV010000002.1 GCA_016931385.1 Prolixibacteraceae bacterium | reverse complement strand
TGGTGATTTTTTTTCATTAATCTGTACAGATTCATTAAACAGCCTGAAATCGGAAAAATATACAGGAGGTATGGTTTGGTTCTCAACGATCAACCGCGGGTGAAACCTGATTAAACCATTGCTTCCCCCAAAATACAGGTATCCCTCTTTATCGATTGCTGCCGAAGCGTGCAGAAATTCCCCGATATTTTGCAAAATATTGCTTTGGTATGCTTTAATTGAATTGTCAACAGGATTCAGGCATGCGATACCCCGGTTTGTTGTTATCCATATTTTTTTATCCTGATCGCTGTATATACTGCGTATGGTATTCTCAGGCAGCCCATCTTTGTCGGAAAACCTTGTAAAGGTTTCCGTATCGGGGCTGAATAAATTCAATCCTCCCCCTATTGTACCAATCCACACCTGGTTTTTGTCATCTTCGAAAATCGTTACCACCAGGTTATTGCTGATCGAAAGGGAATCGTTACGGTCATATTGATAACGGGTGATAAGTGGGTCTTCATAAGGGTTTTTTACCCGGTACAATCCATCCATTGTTCCACAAAGCAGTTCCCCTTTTGAAGTTTCATAAATACAGTAAATATTTTCATTGTCGAATACCGAGTTCCCGGCATCGCGCCCTCTAAAATGAATAATTTTGTCATCCAATTGAGAATAATAATTTAACCCTGACCCAAAAGTTCCCACCCACAATGTACCTTTCGAATCCTTAAATAAAGCAGTTACATGCTCAATAGTATTAACTTCGTGCTGGTCGTATATCAAATTGTAATGTTTAAACATACCGGTTTTTTTGTTGAAAAAGTCCATTCCGGCATCCCATGTTCCCAGCCAGATACCATTGGGCAATTCGGGCAGAACGGCCATCACTGCATTTGAGCTAATGCTGTTTTTTAAGGGATCGTACGTATAATGAGCAGCATTTTTATTTTGCCAGTCAACAATTGTCAGTCCACCGCCATCGGTTCCAATTATCAATTGGTCGTTGTCCATCGACAGGCACTTGATAATATTGCAATTCAGGAAATTCGATTCAGTTGGGTTTTGGAAGTAGTGTTCAAACTTCAGTTTATTCGGGTCGTAAAATGATATACCCTGATTATATGTGCCAATCCACACAATGCCATCGTTTGATTGAAACAAAGTGTAGATTGAGTTGCCCGCAATCGACTTGTTGTTAAATGGGTCGTTCATATAACGGTCAACATTGCCTGTTTCATTTTCGATAATATAGAGCCCGCCGTTTTCAGTACCTATCCAAAGGTTTCCATGTGTGTCGAACATCAGCGACAAAATTGAAAATTCCGGATTGTTCCTGTAATAATCTTTATAAAACAGAACCGGTTCAAAAGAGAACCTGCCATTTTTTTCAATCACCTTCTGAAGCCCCATATTATTGGTGCCAATCCATACAGTGCCCGATTTGTCTTCGGCAATTGCCGTTACATAATTGTGAGTTAACGAATTTATATCGTTTGGGTTATGTACATAATTGGTTATTCGTCCGCCTTGGTTTTCAATCAGGCTCAACCCGTTTCGGGTCCCGGCCCAGATCCTGCCTTTCGAATCGCATTTAACCACATTTACCCAATCGCTGCAAATGCCACCACTATATCTGTCGCTGCGGAACTGCCCCCTGTCACCGGTTTTTTTATCGAAAAAATAAATCCCGTTAGCCAGTGTGCTTATCCATACCTGTCCGTTTTGTCCGGTATCGATTGAAAGCACATTGCCAAAATCGGGATCAAAATCAAAGTCAATATGTTTTTTCAAACCAGAGAAAGTGAAATGTTTCGGGTCGAATAGGGATAATCCTTCGTATGTGCCTATCCATAACATACTATCGTTGCCCACCTTTATGGCATTCACCAAATTGTTGATAAGGGATGTTGAATCGAAGCTGTTGTGGTGAAAAGTCACCATGTTTACCCCGTCGTAACGGTTTAAACCATCGCGTGTGCCAAACCACATGAAGCCCTGCTTATCCTGGGTTATGGTTATCACGTTTGAATGCGTTAGAGGCAGGGTAAGCCGTTCGAATGAATACCCGTTTGCAAAACCCTGAAAAAAAAGGAAAAACAAAAATGCTGAAATGCCAATATTTACAAAAGATTTATATCGCATACAAGTTGTAAAAAATTTACTGCAAACATATTAAAACATAGGGGAATTAACGAAAAACCCTTTAATAATATAATCAGCCAGTGATGATCCCCATCTTTTTCATCATAAACGTTGCGTTCATGGTTTGGGTTACCCCGTCCTGAAGAAGGTAATTAAACTGCATTTCGTCATTTTCAATTGTAATTTCGAAGCACTTGTTCTGAATGTTGCGTGGAAATTCATCTGCCATGCTTGTCAGTTTCAGGTCGTGTGTGGCGACAATAGCCGGGGCGCCTTTTTCAACCAGTTTTTTCAGAAGTTTTTGAGAACCGGAAAGTTTGTCGATCGAATTGGTCCCTTTAAGCATCTCGTCGAGAATGATCAGCATTGAGACTCCTTTTTCCAAATTGTCGAAAATAAATTTTATACGTTTCAGCTCAGCAAAGAAATACGATTCGTCGTCGAACAGAGAATCGTTAGTACGCATGTTGGTGAAAACCTTAACCGGGCAAAAAACCATTTCGCTTGCGCACACAGGCGCTCCACACTGTCCAAGGACCATATTTACCCCAATTGTCCTCAGGAAGGTACTTTTACCTGCCATGTTTGCACCAGTAACAATAACAAGTTTTCGCGAACCAGAAAGTTCAAAATCGTTCACTACCCTTTTCCCCGGATCGATTAACGGATGCCCCAGCCCTTTAGCAGAAAGCATAAATTCCCCATTCTGAAATTTAGGATAACA
The DNA here is from genome assembly GCA_016931385.1 of Prolixibacteraceae bacterium. Taxonomy (GTDB): domain Bacteria; phylum Bacteroidota; class Bacteroidia; order Bacteroidales; family Prolixibacteraceae; genus DAIMEA01. The sequence continues at coordinate 423 of JAFGEV010000002.1, read as the reverse complement.
GTACCCCTGATTATTGAATGAAAAATTTGCCAGCGAAATAAGTGAATCGAACAAAGCATACACCCTGTTCCATGTGGCATAGGCAGTTTTATTTTCGTTGTGCCATTTTATTAAACGGCACGAATAAACGATATCCCATAAAAACATCATGTTTCCAAACAGGCCTACAAAAAAATTATTGCGGTGATCGAAAGCTGCAACGATCCGGCTAAGTTTCCCGATATTTTCTGATGGTAGACCATACCCGTTAAGCTCATCAATAATGGCTTTCCCTTCTGCTGATTTCCATTCCACAGTTTCAATCATCTGGAATAAGCTGGCATATTTTTTCAATATCTTTACACGTTTTCCAAACTGATGATAAATGATGGCTGTATTTTTCTTCTCTACCATCCACAAGCCAAACTGCAACAATCCCGAAAG
>JAFGEV010000156.1 GCA_016931385.1 Prolixibacteraceae bacterium | reverse complement strand
TCGGTTTTTCCTTCCGGGGCTTTTTTGTAAACCCCCGGAGGTAAATGCAGGTACAGTGCTTTTGATTCTTCTTCACACAGGCCGGAAACAAGTATCCTGCTTTTTTCTTCCATGTCGATCATCGGAACATTCAGTTCAACTGCCAGTTCACGAACAATCCCCGGGTACTCACCGTGCGTATCAATCAATTTTCCTTCTTCAAAATTCCGCCTTACAATAGGAGTGCACAAAATTGGCCTTGCACCTTTTTCCTGTGACTCTGATACAAATTTTTTAAGGTTGTACCTGTATTCTTCAGGTGTGGAATAACGGCCTGTTTTTGTAATTACACCGTCGTTGTGGCCAAACTGGATGACCAGAAAATCGCCAGGTTTCAGTTTCTGATATAGGCTGTCCCAACGTCCTTCGTAAATGAATGAACGTGTGCTGCGGCCGTTTTTTGCATGGTTCTCGATTACAAAGGTTGAATCGAAAAAGGTCGGCAATAGTTGCCCCCATCCCCGCTCGGGAAAGTCCAGGTCAGGCTTATCGGCCATGGTTGAATCGCCCATAAGGTAAAGCATGGGCTTTTCAGGTTTGCTGCAGGCAATAAGCAGCAATAAGGGAATGAAAAATACGATTTTGCGTTTCATCATAATCTGTAATCGTTTAACTGATCAATTTATTAAGAATTTAGTTCTGGCAAAGTGAGTTTAACCAGATTTCGAGATTGGTGTATGACTGGCCCGGCCTAATATATGCCGCGTCGTCAGGATTTTTCGGATCAAGACCATTATTTGCCTCCCAATCATCGGGTATTCCATCTTTGTCTGAATCCTGAGGGTTTTTCCCGGTTTTTAATTCGGGCCAGCCTCCAACATCACGCTGGCTGTTGATTATGCCTTTATTCCCGAAATGATATATGCCGTTTTTAACTTCTTCAACAATGCGTTGGTCAACTTCATCACGAACGATCGATGCGCCTGTGCTTTCCAGGATTTTTTTGTATGCAAGGGCTGCTTCCTCGGGTAAAATGTTGCTTATTGCCAAAGGTTTATTGGTGATGTTTTTTTTACTTAAGTGGTTTTTATCTGCAATAAGCTTTTTGTTGTTTGAACTAAGTTCCGGATGATCATGGATTACGTTGTGCTGAAAGTAATAGTTGCTGAACGGCTTCCAGGGGTCAAGTATTTCGGTTTTAGCTTTTTCCCCGGTAGCGGGGCCTGGTTTAAAATAGTTGCCCGAAATGGTATACGTTCCGTCTTCGCCACCGTAGATGCATTTCTTTTCCCAGTTATATACTACATTGTTAAGCATTTCAGCTTTTTCAAGTTCAGGGTGTTTATGGTAGCGGCTGCCATGTAGCCGGGGATTTCGGCTTGTATGGTGTGCCAGCAGGTTGTGGTGGAACGAGGCTTTCATGCCTCCCCATATCCCGCCATATCCATGTTCTCCTTTGTGATGTACCGAGTTGTCAAGGCTTTCGCTAATAATGCACCATTGAAGTGTGAAATTTGTATTATCGTAGCACGAACAGGTTTCATCGGTACTCCAGCTCATACTGCAATGATCGACGATTACATTGTTGCTTCGTTTTATGGTGAGGGCATCTGTTTCTTCTCCGTTTATATCACCGGGGCGGAACCTGACGTATCGTATTATTACATTGTCGGCTTCAATATCGATCCCGCTTCCGGCAATACAAATTCCTTGGCCAGGCGCTGATTGCCCGGCAAGTGTAAAGTTGCCATTTGTTACCTCGATTTGTGATTTCAGGAAAATTGTGCCGCCAACCGTAAATAGAATAATACGAGGCTCCTCATTATCGGCCAATGCCTCACGCAGGCTTCCGGGCCCTGCATCATTCAGGTTTGATACGAATATCACATTTCCGCCTCTGCCTCCTGACGCAAAACGTCCACAACCTTCAGCCCCCGGGAAGGCTAAAGGTTGTGAAAACAACGACAACGTTGCTGCTCCCATAAACAGGAGCAGCATTGCCCTAATGTTAATTAAATGTTTCAAACGTAGAAATATATCTGTTTTTCTGATCTTTATCGATCCAGTTCAATGGCTGCAAGTATAAAGGGGCCAACGCCCTTGCTGTCGTTGTCAACCCTTGTTTCAGTTATATAATATTCATAACTCCCGTCGCGGTAGGGGTTTCCACCAAGTCCACAACCTCCGCAAACATTTGTGAGCACCAGGTTTCCATCATTATCGGTTGTGATGAGATATTTAATTACAGCATCGAATTTATCATTGGCACCCTGGAGGTATTTCCCCGGAAGGTAGCCTTTATTGGCGCCTTTGGCCATGGCATAAATGTACATGCAAGAGCCCGATGCTTCAATGTAATTTCCTTCTTTTCCGCCCATGTCGAGTACCTGGTACCACAGGCCAGTTTCTTTATCGGCCACTTTAAGAAGTGCATCGATGGTTGTATTTAATATTTTTATTATTTCGTCACGGTCAGGGTGGTTTTCAGGGAGGTAATCAAGCACATCGACAATGGCCATCAGGTACCAGCCCATGGCACGGCTCCAGAAATGTGGCGACTGGCCTGTTTCAGGATTGCTCCAGCGCTGCCCCTTGCTTTCGTCCCATGCATGGTATAGAAGTTTTGTTTTGGGGTCGAGGGTTTTGTTATAAATGTGGATTATTTGATGCGTTATCACATCGAACCAGCCGGGCTTGTTGTATTCTTTGGCATACTGGGCAAGGAACGGTGAACCCATGTAAATACCATCGAGCCACATTTGCCAGGGGTATATTTTTTTGTGCCAGTACCCCCCCGATTTGGTTTTCGGGTGGCTTTCCATTTGTTTTACGAAAAGCTGAATGGCTTTGTTATATTTTTCTTCGCCTGTACGTTTGTATAATGTGAAAAGGTTTTTTGCAGGGTTGATCCGATCGATGTTATATTCTTCTATTTGATAATCTTTTACAGTCCCGTCATCATTAATAAAATAGTCGTAGTAAGTTTTCATGTAATCGGAATATTTCTGATCGATTACACCCAGCTTGTCAATGGCCATCGAGAGCATTGCAACATCGTACTGCCATCTGATACGATTATGTCCTTCGTAATACACCAGGCTGTCATGCAGATTCATAACCGAATTGGCCATACGTACCGACCATTTCTGTTTTTCATTGCATGCCTGATTGTTTTTTTTAGAAACGGTGTTGCATGATGCAATGATTAGCAATATCAGTATAATTGAAGGAAAAAGTTTCATTCTGAGTTAGATTTGTTACATTCCTGAGCTGTTAAAAAACCGCCGACAAATAACTTCTGCAATTAAAAATTATGCAGTAACAGATTTTGCTTGTAAGGGATATAAACTAGATAAATAAATGAAAAAGAGGATGCTGATTATTTTCAGCAGCCTCTTTTTCAGTATTCGGTTTATCTGAAGAAAACACCTTTCGATGTAACAACTGAACCGTCGGACATGGTCTTCTTAATAATGTTAACACCCTTTACCGGAGCTTCTGATTTAACACCAAGGATGTTGAAGTATTCAGTTTTTACAACCGTAGCCGATGATTTCACATTATTTACACCTACTGACTCAGTAAACATGAAACCAAAAATGGCAGCTTTTGAACCTGTGCAGAAATAGCTGTAGCACTTGCCAGCTTCGGCCTGAATTTTCATATCGTCACATATCCAGCTTGTGATTGCAGAGGCAGCGTCATCACCAATTGCAATATCTACAGGTTCCATTGTGTTGCTGTCTCCCTCAACAAGATCCCAAAGGTCCCATGCACGGGCGCCATTGAATACTACACCTTCACCGGCGTTAATGTCGGCTGCCACAAAAAACGGGGCTGTTTTAAAAGTTGGTTCATCGGGATAAAGGTAGTCGGTTACACCTTCTTCGCCACAAAGTACATAGCAATAGTTACCTGCCGATTTGTCCTCAACAATATCGGTGACACAAATGTAGGTGTTCTTCCTGGGGTTAACAGCTGTTACTATTGTCAGGATGCCATCCTTTGTACAATCAAACAGGTACATGGCAGCAGCGCCAAATTCAGGGTATTGCCATGGTTTTGGGTTGTTGGTGCTCTGGAGGGCAAAAGCAAATTGTTCGCCATCAACATCAACAACTTCCAAATCAGTCATTATGCCATTTTCGCTTGGAGTATCATACCATGTAAAATCACACCCATCTACAGAATAAACTGTACCGGGTTCTGGCAGTGCATCTTCTGCGGTTTCAAATTTCCATACACCTTGTGCGCTTACAAAAAATACTGCAAGCATCATTGCCGATAAAAAAAGTAAAATTCTTTTCATAAGACTAAATTTTAAATATTAAACAATTAGTAATATCAATAAAATAATTCATGTTTTCCTTGTTATTTATAAAAGTTGAAAGCGGCATATCGAAAAGCATAAGCCACTTTCAACCAGTTAATTTTTATTCTGCACTGGCGCCTGATGCATAACCAGGGTTCTGGGTAATCTCAGCTGTGTTCAGGTCGATGGCTTCCTGTGGTATCGGGCGGTACAGTTTAAGTTGTCCGTCGGGGCCAACAAAGTTTTCCTGTGAATCGAGTTCTGGATTGTAGGCCACATTGTATTCAACCAGTTTCCCCGTACGGCGCAGGTCGGCCCAGCGTAACCGTTCGCCTGTCAGTTCAAGAGCACGTTCTTCAAGAATTTTGTCGATGGTAACGCCTGTTAATGTATAGGCGGTATTGCTTCCTCTGAATGCACGTTCGCGGACAATGTTGACCATTTCATCGGCTTTGCCCTGATTGCCTGCTTTCAGAAAAGCTTCGGCGGCAATCAGGTAAGTTTCGCCAAGACGGGCCAGAACGATGTCGCGGTAGCAGGTATTGCCGCCGTATGACGATTCCGGGTCGTCGAATTTTTTAACGCAGGTAATGCCAAATACAGCATCGCCGGTTGTGGCTGCATCGTAATAGTTGCATGGCGACAGGTCGGGATGAATTGTATTGGCAGCCATCGGGATGACCACTGTTTTTTCCCTGTGAACAGGGTCTTCGGCCCTCCATGCTGCTATATCTGCTTCGGAACTCATATAATGAGGCGGATAATAGAAGGCAATATACCTTTCGGCTGCCGTACCGGTGAAAGGAGCATAGTAATCGCCTGTGATCTTTGGATTATCCGGATCGGTACAATAAAACTTCGACATAAAGGTGCCTTCGTAACGGCTGTCGCCCGGTTGGAACAGGTACATCAGTCTTTCGGAAGGAATACAGGTGGAAGAGCCGTGTTTATACCCCTGGTCGCTGCCGCCATAGTATTGACTAAATTGATCCTGCGTTCCGTTACCGTTATCACTTTCAGCAATTCCGGCTCCTACTGATGAAGCCCGGTCGTATTGTACGGCAAAGATTACTTCCTGGTGGGTATTGTCTTTATATGGATCCCAGAGGCTTTCAAATGTTTCATCGAGGCCGTTTCCAAGGGCAAGAGCTTTTTCAGCATACGATGCGGCCTGGTTGAAATAGTCGCTGCTGTTCAAATCCCAGCCGGCTGTAAGGTACACCTTCGACAGGTAATGATAAACAGCCTGCTTGGTAATGCGGCCCGAAAGGTCGGTATTGGGCAGTGGGCTTCCTTCAATATCCTTAAGTTCATCAATGATGAAGTTGAAAACATCTTCTTTCGAATCACGCGGTACTTCGGTTACAATTGAATTGACATATTCTTTAATAAGCGCAACACCTCCGAAGTGCTGTGCCAATTCGAAATAGTAAAGTGCACGGATAAATCTGGCTTCTGCACTTCTTAATTGAATAATTTCTTCAGTGGCATCAACTGTTTGTGCATAATAAAGCACACAGTTTGCTGCCTGGATGCCTTCATAGCAATCGGTGTAGAAGTTGCTCACTGTGCCATTCTCGGGTGTAAGGCCGGTGTACTGATGTAGTGCCGGATCGGGCATTGCCCCACGTCCGCGGTGGTACATGTCGGTACCGCTGCTGAACATGGTAGGGCCATTGTTATAAATCGATTTCAATTGCCCGTAAGCATAATTCACCAGGGTTTCAAATCCGTCTTCCGTGTTGAAATATTCTCCGGAAGTGACATTTGACTTGTTTTCTGCATCGAGAAAATCGCTGCAGCTATATGCCGTAAGCATGGCTGCAATCACTGCAAGTATATAGATTAACCTTTTCATTTTTCAGATATTTATTTGGTTACGATTAAAATTTAAGGTTAACACCAAACTGATACGTTATCGTACTTGGGCCGCCATCTGAGAGGTCAGAACCGGCCCATTCAGGGTCAAAACCTTTATATTCGGTAAATACAAACGGGTTCAGAATGTTGGCATAAAGGCGCAGGTGGCTTATTCCAACTTTACCGAGAGCTTTCGCGGGCAATGTGTAGCCTAACGATATGTTTTTAACTTTTACAAATGACGCATCGGTTAAGTAGTAAACCCCCGAATTTCCGCTTGTACCGTAATAAGTACCCGTGCCGCCGTTTTCGATCTGATCGTTCGGGTAGGGGTGCGTTCCGTAATGTGTTTCTTCCTGAACGCCAACCGTGCCGTCGTCGAGCAGAATAGGAGCCCCGGCAGGGATGTAGTAATCCATGTTGATGTGCAACCTCCCGCGGTCGTTATATGCTTCATATTTGCGAAGGAAGGGTGAAGAAACCATGTAACCGATTTTTGCATAAACCGAAGCCGATAAATCCCAGTTTTTATAAATCAGCGATGTTGAAAAGCTTCCGGTCCAGTCGGGTTCGGCTTTTCCGATGATTGAACGGTCTTCGTCGTCGATGGTGCCGTTGTTGTTAAAATCTTCGATGTAAGGCATTCCATGGAACAAACCGTAATATTCACGATAGAATTCATATGCATGTTCATATGTTTTCTGTTCGGTTGAATTTGGCAATGTAACGGTAAGCGGCCTGTCATCAACAATACCTCCCAGGGTATAGTTGTAGAAGATGTCGACAGGCTGGCCAACAAACCAGTTGTTTCCAAGGTCTTGTTCAACGGTGCCGCCATAGAGTTCTTCAATGGCATTTTTGTTAATGGCAACCGAGAACGTTGTTTCCCAGCGAAGATCTTTTGTTTTGACATTTACCGTGTTTAAACTCACTTCAACCCCTTTGTTGCTGACCTTGCCAATGTTGTCGTTCACAGTGGCGCCGCCGCCGGCTTCAATGGCCAGGCTGCGTTCCATCAATAAACCGTCGGAAATCTTGTTGTACACATCGGCCACAATGTTAACGCGGTTGTCGAATGCCGAGAAGTCAATACCGAAGTCAACTTCAGTTGTTTTTTCCCACTGAATGGCTGCATTCACAATTCCGTTTGGTCCGTAGCCATATGCCATGCTGCCACCAAATGCGTAGTAGGCAGTTGAACTGGGCATTGTGGCTGTAGCATAGTTACCCACATCGTTGTTACCCGAAACACCATAGCTTAACCTGAGCTTCAGGTTATCCAGCCAATCGGACTTCAGGAAATCTTCTTCGGAAGCGCGCCATGCAATGGCTGCCGACGGGAACATCCCCCAGCGTGTATCTTTGGCAAAGCGTGAAGAACCATCGGCGCGGATGGTCGCCGTGGCCATGTATTTTCCTTTAAAAGAATAGTTGAGACGGGCAGCGTACGAAACCAGGCTGTATTCGGTGTAAGAGCTTTCACTTCCGATTACAGTTCCGGCGGTGCCCATATTGTAGTAGGTGGTGTTTGAAGGAAAGTCCTCGCCATACTGATCGAAATCTTCCCGGGTATATTTATTCATACTGAACAAACCCATTGCATTTAATGAATGGTCGCCTATGGTTTTTACATAATTCACCTGGTTGTCCCATGTCCAGTCGAATACATTTGCAGCTTCAACTTCTGCACGGTCGGTTTGTGCAGAGTTGCGTGACTGGGTAAGGATGCTTTCGTACAAGTGTGTGCGCCCCTGGTAAATATTGGGCGACAATGTCGACTTGAATGTAAGGCTTTTAATTGGGCTGTAGGCCAGGTAAATGTTACCAAGGATGTGTAACCTTTGTGAGCCGTAAACCGTGTTTTCCATATCGACCAACGGGTTGATCAGTGAAGAAAACTGGGCGCCGGTTGTTGTTCCCAGGGTGCTTGTTACGCCCGATTGCAGGTATAGGTTTCCGCCTTCGTCCCAGGGGATGAAGTATGGGTTGCACCAGAATGCATTGTCAACGGCATTGTCGCTGCCCCAGTCTGAAACTGTACGGGCAAGGTTTAAAGAAACACCGGCAGAGAAACTGTCGCTGATTTTTGTGTCGATGGCAGCTTTGATGTTAAAACGTTCTTCGTTGTCTTTCAGAAATATTCCTTCATCCTGCTGGTAACCAAAGCCAAAATGGTAACTTGTATTTTCGGTTGCACCGCTAACACTCACAAAATGGTTCTGCTGAATGGCATCCTGAGTTACCAGGCTTGGCCAGTCCCAATATTCGCCATCGGCCATCATTTGTTCCACCTTCGACATTCCTGTGCCATCGGGATAGTAGTAATCCCAGTAATCGGGGCCTACCATGTAGTTGCCGTCAGCATCTTTTTCGGGCAGGTAGTTCGATAACAGGCAAATCTGAAGGTTTGCATCCGTCATCTGGTAATTCACCGAACCATCGGCGCTTGCCCTTCCCTGCCTTGTGGTATAACGGGCAAAGCGGAATTTCATGTGTTCAATGCCGTTCATAAAGTCGGGCATACGGGCAACCTGTCGCAAACCCACATAACCGTCGTATGAAACAGTTGGTTTTTTGAATTTTTCTCCCACGCCTTTTGCCGATTTGGTTGTAACAATTACAACACCTTCAGAAGCCCTTGAGCCGTAAATGGCTGTTGAGGAAGCATCTTTAAGGATGTCGATACGTTCAATGTCCATCGGGTTCAGCATCTGGATATCGCTGACCACGATACCGTCAACAACGAAAAGCGGCCCGGTGCGGTCGTCCCTGTCCCTGATTGATTGCACACCGCGGATCTGGATGTCGAAACCTCCACCGGCGCGGCTGCTGTTCTGGGTAATGGTAACACCGGCAACCTGCCCTTGCAACGATTCCATTAGTGATGGGGTTCCTTTGGAAACAATTTCGTCGGTACCTAATGAGCTAACCGACCCTGTGAGATCAGTTTTCTTAATGGTACCATAACCAACCACCACAACCTCGTCGATATCGGTGGCTTGTTCCGTCATTGTAACATTAATAACAGTTTGATTTTTTACTTCAATGGTTTGTGTAATAAAACCGATAAAAGAAAACTGGAGGGTACTGTTTGCAGGTACGCTCAACGAATAGTTTCCGTCGATATCGGTAACGGTTCCTGTAGTGGTGCCAAGCACAACAACAGATACACCAATCATTGGATCACCGGATGGGTCGATAACTTTACCGGTAATCGCTTTTTCCTGTGCAAGTGAAACCAGGCATAGCAAACTCATGATGATTGCCATGGCCACTTGTTTTGCTGCTTTGTTTATTTTCATATTAATTCGAAAAAGTTATGTTTAGTTACTTAGATTATAGTTTCAGTATTGTTAATTATTTAATTGTATTATTTTGAATAATGTTTACTTTTTCCGGGCCTTCAAGAATCTGGCTGCAGCTGGTAATGATATTGTTGGTCATATATATTTTCTCACACTGGCCATCATACTTCAAAAAAGAGTTCATGCTTTCTGTTTGAAAACAATCGGAAATTTTAAATTCCATGCATTCTGTAAGTTGAATGGCGTTGGCATTTTCTTTGGGATTAATGATCTGTAAGCCATTAATTGAGATTTTTTTGCATTTGTCGAAATTAGCCAGGGTTTCGGCTGGCGACTCCATACGGATGTTGTCGAAAATAAGCTTATCGGCATATTGTGCCCAAATGCCTTCTTCCGACTGGATGTAAAGATCGGTGAAGGTAACCTGTTCTACGCTTCTTTCTTCAAGGCCGTATATGGCTATTCCCTGCTTGGCTTCATTGATATTGATGTTTGAAAAATGGATTCTCCGGAACTGAGGAGTCCTTTCAGAAAGTTCTTCAACCGGGGTTGTATGGTAGCGCATGTTGATCATTATGCCTTGCCGTACAATATTTTTCATCACAATATTGCTCACCCTGATATCTTCAACTGTACCGCCCCTTCCCCTCATGGTTTTCAGGCGTATTCCCCTGTCGGTGCCTTCGAAAACACAATTCGAAATGGTTACCCTTTTTACGCCGCCCGACATTTCGCTACCAATAACCACGCCACCGTGGCCATCTAACATTGTGCAGTTGGTAATGGTTACATTTTCAGTGGGAATTCCTGCTTCGCGCCCGTCGGTATCGCGCCCCGATTTGATCACAATGCAATCGTCGCCCACGCTGATGTGGCAGTTTGATATCCGCACATTGCGGCACGACGAAGGGTCAATGCCATCGGTATTTGGCGAATGTGCAGGGTTTGTTATGGTGATGTTGTCGATTGTGATGTTTTCGGAAAACGTTGG
>JAFGEV010000155.1 GCA_016931385.1 Prolixibacteraceae bacterium | reverse complement strand
GTGATTTTGTAAATCCACAGATGGACACGGACAGGCACAGATGAAATTTTCCGAAGGAAAAACACGTAACAGCACAGGGTGAAGTAAAGCGTAACCCTGTGGCTTGATGCCCCGGCATTGAAATAAAGGCTGAAAGCCTGTTACGTAACCATGTGTCATCCTTTCAGGATTTTGTTTGCCGTATTTCGATAAACACAGGGTTACACCCTGTGCTGATACGCATAAGGGCTTTGTCCTTTATGCTCAGGATAAAGATGCACAATTTTGAAATTTCGAAGGCAGCAGCAATATGGATTGACTATTCTCTCCCTGTATAAATCAAGGAAACCTTTATTTAAACCTTTAAAAATGATGCATGAAAGTGCATATTTGATAGTTAGTTGCTTTTTGCAGTGTCCCAATCCCCTCCTTCCGCGAGCGCTATAGCTACTCGTCCGATGCCATGTGTCTGCACCGAAGTCGGCTACGACGCAGGAGCAAGGCTTTGGCCGACGGCTGTCAGCGGAGGCGCTGGGAGGGGTTAAGGGAGGCTTTTTTACAACAAAAAACCCGGAATTGCTCCCGGGTCTTTCTTTTTTATTGGTTTCGTTTAAAAACGATAAGATTGGTTCAAAATTTATCTGTAATACTAAAACCTGCAATTTTTGAGCAGGAGGTTTATTCCCCTCCTTTAGGAGGGGTTAGGGGAGGCTATTCTTCTTTTTGTTCGGCTTCGTATGCTTTCAGCAATTCATCCTGTACATCGGCAGGTACTTTTTCGTACGAGTCGAATGTGAGGGTAAACCAGCCACGGCCTCCTGTCAGCGAACTGAGCGAAGTGCTGTATTTATTCATCTCTTTCAAAGGTACTTTGGCCGAGATTTTTTCATACCCCTTTTCGCTGCCCATGCCCATGATGATGGCACGGCGTCCCTGCAGGTCGCTCATTACATCGCCCATGCGGTCGCTGGGAGTGAATACCTCGAGGTTGTATACAGGCTCAAGGATTTTCGGTGCTGCTTTTTTAAAGGCCATGCTAAAGGCATTTCGTCCGGCCAGTTTAAACGAAATTTCGTTTGAATCGACAGGGTGCATTTTACCATCGTAAATGCACACACGGATGTCGCGGGCATATGAACCGGTAAGCGGGCCTTCTTCCATTTTTTCCATGATCCCTTTCAGGATAGCCGGATGGAAGCGCGCATCGATCGAACCACCCACGATGCAGTTGCAGAAAACAAGTTTGCCGCCCCATTGCATGGTAATTTCTTCTTTTCCACGAAGGGTGACAACCCATTCCTTGCCATCGATTTTAAACGATTTCGGATCGGGCATACCTTCCTCAAAAGGTTCAATTATCATGTGTACCTCGCCAAATTGCCCGGCGCCGCCCGATTGCTTTTTATGGCGGTAATCGCTCTGGGCTGCCTTGGTAATCGTTTCGCGGTAAGGTATCTTCGGAGTGATAAAATTGATTTCGATTTTGTACTCGTTGTCGAAGAACCATTTGATCACGTTCAGGTGGTATTCGCTTTGTGCTTCAACGATTAACTGACGGAGCTCTTTCGAATAGTTCACGGTGAATGAGGGGTCTTCGTCGCGCATGCGGTGCAGGGCTTCCCCAACTTTTTCATCGTCCGATTCATTTACTGCTTTCACGGCTGAAGAAATAAGCGGAGTCGGGAACACAATCGGTTCAAACCTGTAGTCGGCTTCTTTAAGTGTAAGGGTATGGTTAACTTTTGTTTCTTTCAGTTTAACTGTTGCACCAAGGTCGCCAGCATTCAACTCAGTAACCTTGTTACGGGTTTTTCCTGCAACGGAAAAAAGCTGAGATAAGCGTTCTTTGCTCTGGCGGGTTGAATTGATAAGATCGAGGCCTTCGGTGATTTTACCCGACATAACTTTAAAGTAGGTAACCTCGCCAATGTGTGACTCAATACCTGTTTTAAAGACAAACAAAGAAGGTTGTCCCGATGAATCGATTTTTACTTCTTTGCCGCTAACTTCTTTCCTTGGTTCAACTTCCGAGGGATTCGGAACAACATTTACAATAAATTCCATCAAACGGCGTACGCCCATGTCTTTTTTTGCTGAACTGCAGAATACCGGGAACAGGCTGAGATCTTTCATTCCCAGTTTGATACCCTGGCGCATTTCATCTTCGCTTAACGAACCTTTATCAAAATAAAGTTCCATAAGTGCCTCGTCGTTTTCGGCTGCTTTTTCAACCAGTTGGTTGTGATAATCTTCAGCCTTGTCTTTTTCCGAATCGGGAATTTCGAGAATCTGAGGGCTTCCACCATCTTTATCCCACTGGTACATTTTCATTTTGAGCACATCAATCACCTGGTTAAAACCTGTTCCGGGATTTACAGGATATTGTACCACTGTAATGCTGTGTCCGTATTTCGAAATGGCATCTTCAATCATCGATTCGAAGTTGACATTCTCATGATCGAGGCCATTGGCAAGAATAATAAGAGGTTTTTTCAACGCGTTTGCAATTCTTAGCCCACTTTCGGTGCCTGCCCCAATGCCATCGGCCGAGTTTAACACACACACGGCAGTTTCAACAACATTTAATGAGGAAGTTACAGCGCCGGCAAAGGCTTTCATTCCCGGGGTATCGATAATGTTGATTTTTTTGCCTTCGAATTCGGTATGGAGAAGAGTGGAGAAAATTGAATTGCCGTAATCTTGTTCAATGGGGGTATAGTCGGAGGCTGTGTTTTTGTGGGCAACATCGCCCCTGCGGTTCAGGATACCACCCTCGAGGAGCATTGATTCCGCGAGGGTGGTTTTCCCAGCCCCGGCATTTCCAATCAACGCTATGTTGCGAATTTGATCTGTAGTGTAAGTTTTCATACATTATATTTTTTATGGTTTTACTTGCTCACTTTTTAAGAGAAAGACCCCAAAAATAATAATAATTTGGCAACAATCAAGTAAAGATTATTGATTATAAGATTACAAGGTTGTATATTATGGAACTATTTGTTTTATTGTTGGTTGAAGTGGTTTTTTAAATAAGGTTTTTTGTGAAAACATCCAGGGGCTTTTAACAAAATTTATCCTTTTTTAAATGCACTGATATTATGCTTCTGAAACCATAGTTTTATTATTTCGCGATTAAATGTAAATTTAGGGGCGGTACTTTGAAAGAATTATGGTGTTTTTTGGGTTATTGAAAAAGTAATGACCGAATAGGTGGAAGAAAACAGAAGTAATTGAAAGCAATAGAAGGCAATTGAATATATTTGATAATACTTTGATTAGAAATATTCGGAAAAAAATCCAGAAATGAAATATGGCTAAATTCCCGCATTATTACCAGTTGGATGCCATGGATTGCGGCCCTACATGTTTGAGAATGATCGCGGCATACCATGGTAAAACATACAGCTTGCAATCCCTCAGGAACAAAAGTTCGATTACCCGCGAGGGGGTATCGCTTCTGGGAATAGGTGATGCCGCCAATACGATTGGGCTTCGAAATGTTGGTGTGAGGATACCTTTTGAAAAGCTTGTAAAGGAGGCTCCGCTTCCTTGTATTGTACACTGGAATCAAAGCCATTTTGTGGTAGTATACAAAATAAAGCGAGGAAAAGTATGGATAGCCGATCCTGCAAAAGGCTTGGTTACATACACCTTCGAAGAGTTCCTGCAAGGCTGGATCAGCGGTAAGTCCGAAGGCGAAGATGTAGGCCTGTGCATGTTGCTCGAACCTGCGCCCGAATTTTATGCCCACGAGGATGAAAAACCCGACCGCAGTTCGTTCCGCTTATTGTTTACGTATATAAAACCCTACAAGGGATATCTCACCCAGCTCATTCTTGGCGTATTGCTTGGCAGCCTGTTCCTGCTGATTTTCCCCTTCCTCACACAGGCTGTAGTCGATATCGGGATCAACAACAACGATATGGGATTTATTACCCTGGTACTGGTTGCCCAGTTGATCCTGTTCGTGAGCATTACATCGGTTGAAGTTATCAGGAGTTGGATTTTATTACACCTGAGCACACGAATAAATATTTCGCTTATTTCCGATTTCTTACTGAAGCTTATGAAGCTTCCACTTGGATTCTTTAATACCAAACTGATAGGAGATCTGCTGCAACGTATCGGCGACCATACACGCATTGAGCGTTTCTTAACCACATCAACACTGAATATCCTTTTTTCTGTATTCAATTTATTAATATTTAGCATTGTACTGGTAATTTATTCCTGGCAGATTTTTCTGGTGTTTATGCTGGGAACACTGCTTTATATCGGCTGGATACAGCTATTCATGAAAAAACGCCGCAAGCTCGATTTTCAGCATTTTGAACAATACAGCCGCAACCAGAGCAAACTGATTGAGCTGATCAGTGGCATTCAGGATATAAAGCTGAACAATTGTGAAACACAGAAACGATGGGAGTGGGAGAGCATTCAGGCGCGTTTGTTCAGAGTAAACATCAAAAGCCTTACCCTTGGCCAGCTTCAGGATCAGGGGTCAGGATTTATCATGAGGCTTGTGAGCATACTGGCTACTTTCCTGGCTGCAAAATATGTTATCGGAGGCCAGGTAACCCTTGGTGCTATGATGGCCATAACTTATATCATAGGGCAGTTAAACGGCCCTATTGAGCAAATGCTCGATTTTTTCCAGACTTCGCAGGATGCAAAAATCAGCCTTGAACG
>JAFGEV010000154.1 GCA_016931385.1 Prolixibacteraceae bacterium | reverse complement strand
TTTATTTCTTCTTGCTCTCGGGCGGCCCAAGATAAGAGTTACGTGGCTCGCCTGTACAAATAGTTATCTTTTCAAGTACCACTCCCGGATCGACCATCCAAATCTTAAGTGTATGGTTTCCAAATTGGGTCAAGGTATGTTCCGATTTCAGCACAATTGAATTTGTACGAACAGCTTCCTCCCAATCCCTGAAAGTAAAATCACTGTGCATGTTTAACACAACCGGTTCTTCTCCATCGATCGAAACGGCAACTTCAAGCCCCTCGTCGTTATAAATGTTCAAAGTTGGCGACAAAGTAAGGTTAACCGTATATAGCCCTGTTTGGAAAGTGAAGAAATCGTATTCCAGCACGGGGCTTCCATCGCCTGGTTTTTGTGGTTTTGAATTAACCGGTACAGGGTGCATTCCTCCGAGCGTTCGCCCCAGCCCGGGAATAAGTTCCCAGTTTGCAGTAGCGCCACCGTTGTTCTTCGTAAAGTTTGGCGCTTCAATTGAAACACATCCCTGGTTTTCGACAAAGCCCTTTGCTGTTTTGGTCACATCATCGCCGGGATTATGTACCGGCACATAAACAGCAACAGTATCAGTACTAGGTCCTTTAATCGTTAGAGGAACCCTTTGGTCGCCATCGGGAATTTTTCTCCAGTTAATATTTACGGATATCCTTTCCAGATCAGCGATTTTCCCTTTTGTTTTTGAAATGTTAATCCAATCGCAGGGGGAAACAATTTCGAAAGAGCTGCGTTTATCGCCCCTGTTAAATAATTCGAGATAAAACGACTGATCGTTTATTGGATCGAAAACCGGTAGTTCCAGTTCAACCTCATCG
This sequence comes from Prolixibacteraceae bacterium, assembly GCA_016931385.1. GTDB lineage: Bacteria > Bacteroidota > Bacteroidia > Bacteroidales > Prolixibacteraceae > DAIMEA01. The sequence goes on along the minus strand of JAFGEV010000154.1, from coordinate 2,348 downwards.
CCGGGCCACCATGATCTGGAACCTTCAACCATTACACCCAGCAGCTCACGTGACTGGACCTGGATAATATCCACATTTGGCATTGAATTTTTTTCGGGTTGTTGCCAATAGGTATAGCCAATATGAGTTTGGTTCATCATGTTGTTCCATTTACCATCTGAAAGCTCGGTATGGTAATATTCAGTTATTTCAGCATCTTTTTCAAAGAGTTCCTGCGCATCTTCGGCCAACTCGTTTGTATTGGCCCTGTCCTGTTCGGCATACAAACGGTTTTTGGCAATCAGGAAATACATTTCATTCAGGTTTGCACAAGCCTCAATGGGGTGTTGTACAAGTTGGTAATAAGCATCTTTATAAGCCGACGGGAATGAAAACTTCCGGGGGATTTTAGCTGCTTCATCGGCCAGTTTTTTATAATCTTCCACCACCCTTTCAGCCTCGTTGTAATTTACAAGGCTGTATGTGCCGGGTTCGAGCAGTTCGGGCTTTCGGCGGCTGTTGTATTTTGTATAGGTGTCAATCAGGTAGGCAACGTCTTTGGCATAATTTTTACCGAATTGTTGTGTAGCCCATGCAAGGGTATAATCGGGCAATTTTTCGGCAGGGATGGAAGTTGGGTCCCACGCGTAATCGAGGAAGAAGGAGATTGGAAATTCCATAGGTTTCAGATCACCCACGTTAACAAGCCACAAGCGGTCAACCCCATGTTCATAGGCAAGGTTCATCTGCTCCCAAACCCTGGGAACCGACATGGTATTTACCCATTTGTAATTGCGCGGCCCTCCAACATAATCGAAATGGTAGTATATTCCATAACCCCCTGACCGTGTAGCTGTGCCCGGTTCGGGCAATTTCCGGATATTGCCCCAGTTGTCGTCACATAACAGCAATGTAATATCATCGGGAACCCTCATCCCCTTATCGTAATAATCCTGCACTTCTTTGTAAAGCGCCCACATCTGAGGTGTTTCTTCAACAGGTTTTCCTGTTACATCAGCTATGATTTTGCACTGGTCGGCCACAATTTTTTCAAGCAGGGCAATGTTTGTTTCTTCGGTCATGGCCATATCGCCATCGCCGCGCATGCCCATATTCACAACCACTTCACGGTCGCCGATACGTTCGATTCCCTGGCGCCAGAACTCGCGTAATTCAGCAGCATTTGTTTCATAATTCCAGGCCCCTTTGTTCTTTTTGGCCTTCCATTCGGCATGAGCCCTGTCCATCGGTTCATGGTGCGACGTACCCATTACAATTCCCATTTCATCAGCTAAAGCTGTATTTGCAGGGTCGTCGGTATTAAAACTGGCCCACCACATGGCCGGCCATATGTAGTTTCCTTTTAATCGCAGGATCAGTTCGAATACCTTTTCGTAAAACAGGTGATTGAAACCACCGTAATTTTCAACGGCCCAACGGCCCAGACAAGGTTCTTCATCATTCAGGAAAATCCCTCTGTATTTTACTTTAGGTTCACCAAGGTTGTAACGGCCTTTTATGACATATAAATTCTTTTGTTCCTCTACTGGCACATCGGCCCACCAATACCAGGGCGATACGCCAATTTTTTCGGATAAGTCGAAGAATCCATAAATAACCCCTCGTTTATCACTGCCTGCAATTACCAATGCACGGGATATGTTTGGCGCAGGGTTGTCAACTACTTCAATTAAGGTATTTTCCCATTTCCCCTGAATTTCGGTTACATCAATTTTTCCGTTTTCAACAAGCTTGTCAATAATAGGGCTTTCCCCAATAGTGCCGGCAATGATCACGTGATCGGCCCTTGGCATTGCATCAAGCAGCAATTTTGGCTCTGCACCCGAAACCATTAACATGTCAGTCTGGAAATATTTTGCAGCCTTGATAACACCCGGGTAATCGAAAGCGCTTACAACTATCTGGGCAGGTTTTCCATCATTAATTAAAAAGAAATCGGAGCTTTTCCCTTTATTGGCAACATAGCTTTCGGCAAGCGGGTTTGCCAGAAGATTTGCACCTGGTAAAATTTGCAGTGCCAAAAAGAATATTAACAAAATGAATAAGCTAACATTTTTGTTTGTGCCATTTTTGTGAATGTTTGTTGCTGGCCAACAACTTTCTGAAGGAAATAAAAAAAACTGGTTCATAATTTTTTTCAATTAAAGTTTATATCAGATGCTACCGTTGTAAATATGTAATTATTAGAACCGCTCAATAAAAGCTTGTGTATAAAACTGGATATCCAAGATAAACATTTTGGATTGAAATATTATTTTTTTCTCAATAAATTTTGAACGACATTATTGATTAAAGCCAAATTATCAAAGTGGATGCTGGATACTGGTTACTGGATTCTGGGTTCTGGT
>JAFGEV010000153.1 GCA_016931385.1 Prolixibacteraceae bacterium | reverse complement strand
TGTGAAGCGCTTTCAGGCCTTATCCGAAGTGAAAGGTAATCACCGGATGAACGGTATCTTATAATCATAGGTCTTTTATGCTCCCTTAACGACTCCAGATGAAAATCATCAACGATACCAATTACATTATAATTTCTTCCACCATCGTTAAAATCGTAGATTATTTTATTGTTGCAGTCTGCCCATCCAAAGATCTCCGCAGCTTTTTGATTAATAATGGCATTATTTTTTTCGATGTCAAAGTCATTGGTGAAATTCCTGCCATTCAGTAATTTTATCTTCATTGTGTTTAAAAAGTCCTCATCGGCTAGTAGACGTAAAAGGAATATCTGATTTTTTTTATCATCGACTTTACTAAACGGATTTGATGAACCATCGAACATTGAAGGCAATGAATTAGAATAGGCAGCATCCACTACCAAAGGATTCTTCTGAAGCTCCTCCTTAAAAGCATTTCTATTGTTGCCCAGTTTATTGGTGTTTTTTACCACCAATATGTTTTCTTTTTGAAATCCGGGATTTTGATGGTGCAATAAACCAACCTGCCGTTTAACCACTATCGTCCCGAAGACCAGGATTATGAAAATCACAAACTGGAAGGAAACCAATACGCTTCGCAGCCCTGATTTTGAATTCCAGTTCAACACCGAACCCCTGATTACATCTACCGGGTTGTAACGTGAAATGGCAAGCGATGGGAAAACTCCTGTCAAAGCTACAACAACTAATAAAATTGTTAATAAAGACATAGTACCGGTAATAGTAAAAAATTGGTTGAAGTTAAAGGAGAGGCCTGTATAACTATTGAAAATTGAAAGGCAGATGGCTAAAATAATAAGAGCTATTCCCAATGCAAGAAAACATTGCAATAACGTTTCAAATAGAAGTTGTCCTACAATTTTCTTTTTCCCCGATCCGACAATTTTTTTAATACTGATTTCCTTTGCCCTTAAAGTGGCCCTTGCAGTGCCTAAATTGATAAAATTGAAAGAGGCAATCACAATAACCATAATTCCAATTAGGGCAAGCGCATATAGCAACTGCTTGTTTCCATGAACAATTGCTTTATCAATGAAAGTTGTTCCCAGGTGAATGTCCTTTAAAGGCTGAAAACTATGAATAACAAAATTGCCGTTTTTTTCAAATTCGTTATAGTCAATTCCAACTCTTTTCATCATAGGCACATAATAACCAATCGTGAAATCCTGAAGCTTTTGATTCATGGTTTTTAAATCGACATCATTTTCGAGCAACACATAGGAGAAAAGGTCCCGGAAATTGCCCCACTGATAAATGTTATAATCAGAGCTGAAGTCAGCAGTTGAAAGCGATGCCAGCATACCGAACTGAAGGTGCGAACTGGCCGGAATATCATCCAGAATCCCGGTTATCTCATATGTGTTACCATCATCAGTCAGTTCAATAGTTTTTCCTATCGGATTTGCATCGCCAAAATATTTTTTGCTGAGATCTTTAGTTATCACGACAGTATAAGGTTTAGAAAGTGCCTCGTTTATATCGCCTTCAAGCAAATTAAAATCGAAGAGTTGAAAAACATTTGCATCTGCATACCAGAATGTCTTTTCAAGGTACTTTTGATCTTCAACCTGCACAACAATGTTGTTCCTGTAAAAAAACCGGGTCGCATCAATTACTTCAGGAATTTCTTTTTTTGCAGTAAATGCGATAGGCGATTCAGAGTTTGACAGGCTTTCCCTTGTGTCGCCCATTTTCACTTTTGTAACAATACGGTATAAATGATCAGATTTTGAGTGGAACTGATCGTAGTTATTTTCCTGAAAAAAATAGGTCGAAATATAAAGAAAGGCCGCAAAACCAAGGGCTAAACCAAAAATATTCAGGAACGACTGATATTTATCTTTCTGTAAGTTTCTGATAGCGGTTTTGAATGATAATAGGTTCATGGCTATTAGCTTAAATTTTAATACTGGTTCGATTGAGTTATTTTTAATTCAGAAGCAAGGATTTATAAAAAAATGTTTTTTCCTGAATTTATAACATCAATTAAAGCGTTAAATCTATACCAATTTTAATGCCTATAGTTTATTTGTCAGAAATACAGAATTTTATAAGTGTTATTCGATGCAAGCAATGTAAAATTATTTTACATTGTTGTATGTTTTTTTGTCAATTTCAGCTAAACGAAATTCAATTTTCATTTTGATTCTAATTTATTGGTTTGTTTCTTCCAGCCACTCCTGTAAGGGCAAATACTTCTGCATTTATTACAAATGGTTATTGGTACTCCTTTTTTTGTAGAACCTTCAGAATATTCACGGCAATTCTTTTGCTGTACCGATTCTTTATTTAATGCACCCGAAGGGCAATTATCAATGCATAAGTTACAAGTATCGGCACAAAAGTTATGGCTCAGTATCGGGTCAGGTTCCAAAACTGCATTGGTTAATACGGCTCCAAGTTTTATCAGGTTTCCAAAGTTTGGATTGTTTAATAATTGATTCCTGCCAATTACGCCTAAGCCTGCTAAATATCCGGCATGTTTTAACGACAGCATTCCTTTGCCTGTCATAGAAGCCTCATCCCAATATTCATAAGGTTCAGATGGAATAGGTATCGCTCTTATTTTGAAGTTTTCAAGTTTGACTGAAATCTCAAGTGATAGCCGTAATGTTTCATGTAATGCAATATCATCGATAAAGGAATATGGAATACAAGATTTTACATGGAAAATACTTTCCGGTATTTTTTTTGCAAAAACAATGACTGACTTTGTTCCGGCATATAAATCGGTTGGATGAAATCCTTCAGGGGCCTGATCAAATCTGTCAATGGAAGCAATTCCACAGATATCTGCTCCCAATTCAAGAATTATCTTTTTTATCTCATCTGATTTTATCATGGCTGTTGAACCTTTTTTAAGTTTCAGGTTGTGCCAATTTTATTCCAGATTTATATGTTGTTGAAATTTAGACAGATGTTACGATGAGGCGAGAAGGTTTTGTCAAATAATTTAACAATTGGTGTAAATATATTTGGCAATTTTTTAGTTTTAAGGAAGATTAAATGTATGAAAATGATGCTGCTGATGGGCAACGTTTTTTAATTCTTATTTCTCTTTCTTTAATATTCTTTTTAATAATGATATTATAATAATTCTGTGAAATGGTTTAACAGGAAGAAAATATAAATGCCCTAAAAAATTATTAAACTTTACAATTGTTGTTAAATTTATCGCAACATTATTTCCATGGCGATCTAAAAGAACGGATACTTTAAAATTTAAATGTTTATCATTCTCAGCCATTACAATTTCATTTTCATTTCTGTCAATGACTGTAAAATAGACTGCTTTTGAACCAATTGGATAAAAGTCTGAAGAATGAGTATCCATTTTACGACCTCCACCTTTTAAACCAACAATCTTTACCACTGAATTTCTGATACCCATTAATATATCTGCCCATTTGGGTGTTTGAAATATATCTGTGGTTATTTTGTCTATGGTATCATCATTTTGTGTGACTATTTGAAATGAGTCACAATAATCTGTTTTAACAAAATCTTTTGCAATAATTGAGTTTTCAGGGACTTTATTTGTCCTTTTTACTTTTTTCATATTTCGTATTCTTTCACTGAAGTGACTTGCATTTTTTCAATATATCTGGACATAAATCAATTTAATAGTATTTATGTAGGGATCAAAATGTTGCCCAACTAACGTTTATATTCCCTCCCGAGGAATGCATATAAACAGGGATTCCGCCATTGTTCATTGTTCCGGGTATCCTGTCTTTGTTGTTCTATCAGAGAAATTGTTAACATTATATTAGGAAGCCTTTTTTGAACTGGTGAATTTTTAAATATTTGTCGTAAGCCGTATTTTATTTTTCCAGCGCTTTCAGCAAATTGGCTTTCATTGTTTCATTGCCCGGAAAGCCAACGCTCTTATATTCGAAATTGCCGTTCCTGTCGAAAACCAAATACGTTGGCACACCCTGCGACTCGAACTGGCTCAAAACAGATTGATATTGTTCGCCGGTGAGGTAATAATGTTCTCCGGAAATTTCTTTGATCATTTCGCCCCACTTGTCAACCGGAGAGGTTGTTCCGGTAAGATAAACGAAAACAACTTCTTCATTTTTCAACTCTTCCTTCAGGGGAAGGATGGTTTTATGTGCAGACCTGCAAGGCCCGCACCATGTAGCCCAAATATCAAGAAGTACAGCTTTTCCCTGATACTTTTCGAGAATGGTATTTAAAATTTTGTCGGGCGCAACATCGTCCAGTTCGTGGATATGGGCTGATTTATTTTCTTTAAGGGCTTCCAATTTGGCTTTGCGCTCTGCAATTCTATTATCTAACAATTCTTTGAATGAAGGATTTTTGAAGGAATCAAATTCTTTCATCTCATCATCAGACAAAGTGCTCCCTCCTTCGAACTTAGTCATTAATGCATAGGCTTTGAATACTTCCGCATTATCGGGATTGGTAATTGCCGGGAAAATTTCCTGATTCTGGACATACAAATTTAGGATGCTGTGAGAAAGAGAAAAATAAGGAACATTAATACATTCAAGAGAAGGAACATTCGTTTTTAATGAATCAACTACAGAAGAAGCCGGATGTTTAAAATTAGCCATAAAAGTTTGATATTCCTTTTGGCTGGAGATATTGGCCTGCCTCATGCAAAGGTTTGTCCAATACCTGTCAAAATTAAACCGCATATTCATATATTCCGTTTCGGCGCTTATTTTACTCAGTTTCTTATAGGCATCGCTAACTTCCATTAAATCGATACTGTCGCATGTTTCTTTCAATTTGCGGTTGAGATAAGGAAGGATAACAGCGGCAGGTTTTTCATCCAATGAGTCGTGTTCCAGCAGGTTTCCAAAGCTGTTTTTAGTGCTTAAATTACTGGCCATTTCGTGTCCAACAAGCGCCATACAACCCTTATAATCGGGAGCATACGATTCGTCAGCGAATTTTGTGAGATCAAAGAAGATTGAAGTTTCTTTACCCGGAACAAGGAAAAATGAATAGGCTCGGTTCTGAAAAACCAGAAAAGCACTTCCGGGCAGAAAAGGGGTGGCAACTACTCTGAATTTGCCATTTACATCAACAGGAACAGGCACATCTTTTTGATTCTGCCCAAAGGGTGAATAATAAAGTGTCAGCGTAATATCCATTTCAGGACGATAACCTGAAATGTAGCCCGAAACAACAGCAGAATCTTTTGAAAGAGTTGATGCCGGAAGGGTTTCGTCCTTCGGATATTTGATGTTTTTCCATTCAGCCGGAACCTTTATATCCGGTTTGTCAGCCGAAAAATAAATTCCGTAAAGATTGAAACATCCCTCATAGGAACATTCAATATAATCGAAATATTTTGCATCGGCCGGCATGGTTTCAAATGTCAATGTAAAATCGGCTTCTCCTGAATCGGGCATCCAGAAAAGGCTGTCTAACTGTATTCCTTCAGCTGAAACAACCGTGAGTTCTGTTCCCCCGTCGGTTATCAGTTTACTCCCTTTGGCAATCCTGATCCAGTTATGGGGCCTGTAAGTTGCATGGATCGACAATACGGTTGCCGAATCGGTAAGCACCATTTTTTCAATACTGATACTGCTTGTTTTTGAATGTGTTACAAACGGATTATCCACGGTAAGAGGATACTGCATGTTTTTTTCCCGGGTGCAGGCCCCCATCAGCAGAATGAGAAGAATACCTGCAAGTATGTTGAAACATTTCATTTAGTTATTATTAAAAGAGTTAGGTGTATTAAAGTTGTAATGTTTTTATCCAACCCCCCAAAAAAAATTAATCAATAGGAAGTCTGTTGAACAATAGGATAAAGTAACAAAATAAAAGACGGATAATAAAATAAAAATTATTCGTATCTCAACGCCTCAACCGGATTCCTTGTCGCTGCTTTAAACGATTGAAATGAAACAGTAAATAATGCAATCGCAAGAGCCATCAGCCCGGCCAGGGCAAATAACCACCAGCTTAAACTTGTTTTATATGCAAAATTATCGAGCCATTTGTGCATTATGTACCTGGCAAGGGGAGTGGCTACTATGAATGCAAACATCACCCACATCAAGAAATCTTTATTTAGCAATGCAAGTATTTCTGAAACTTTTGCCCCATTTATTTTACGGATACCGATTTCTTTTGTGCGGTTTTGCATGGCTAAAATCGTGAGCGAAAGAAGTCCAATGCATGCAATAAAAATAGCGATGATGGAAAAGAGGTTTAAGTTAGCTGTTAACCTTTTTTCCGATTCATACATTTTATTCATTTGATCATTTACAAAGCTAAACCCGATCGGGTAATCAGGCACAAATTGTTTCCAAACGGTTTCGATCTGATCAAGCACAGCCGGCACACCTGGATTTATTCTGACAATTACCTGGTTGTAATAAAACGGGTTCATGTCAAAACTCATGGGCGCAATTTCGCTATGCAACGACTTAAAATTGAAATCTTCAACAATGCCAATTATTGGCCCCTCCTGATATCCATGTAGCGTTTTTCCGATAGGATCCGCGATTCCCATTTCATCTGCAGCTTTCCGGTTTATGACAAATACACATTTTCCTCCATTATCATAGTCAACCATATCTCCTGCAAATTCGCGACTAAAGCTTCGTCCTTCAACCAAATTAACCCCGAGTGTTTTGAAATAATCGTAGTAAACCGAATTCCATTGTAAGTTGACGGTTTTCCCTTCGGGCATACCGTCGCATCGAAAGTCACCTGATGATGTTTGTACATAAGACGGGGACGAAAATGCCAGTGTTACATTTTTAACTCCCGGTTGTTTCTTTAGTTCCTGGCAAAAAACATCGAGGTTTTCGTTGAAAAATCCATCCCCGATATGCATGTTAAGTGGAATTGTAATCAGTTCTTCCCTCGCAAATCCCGGGTTGTAATTTTCCAGAAAATGCATCTGTTTATAGAATAATGCAGTAATTGCCATAAGGACAATACTAACAGTAAACTGTATTACAATCAGACTTTTTACAATTGGAATTTTTTTAAAATTTACCTGCTGGTTTGTTTTAAAAAGATAAATAGTATTTGTTAACGTGAGAATTATTGCCGGAGAAAACGAGCTAATAATTACAAAGAGCAATATTAAACCGGCTAAGCGAAAAAAGAGTGCAGAATCAAATTCTGTAATTGAAGGCAACCGGGGGATACGAATTGCTAAGGTGTAGTTATATAGGATAATTAATAACAATGAGGCAAAAACACTTATTAAAACAAACGACAATGTTTCTTTGACCTGGTCGCGAAAAATACTACGCCTTGTGGCCCCGCACACCTTTTTAACACCAATGTTCAGTTGCCTTTGTGATGCGGTCCCAATGTAGAGCATTAAGAAATTTATTGCCGACATAGTGAGGATTACTATTGCAACAATCAATAAAAGAGACAGGTACTTTTTATTTACGGTTGCAGAAAACTCCCAGTCAATATTCTTGTTTGTATGTATGTCTTTTAGGGATTGTAGGAAGAGTTTTTCAGGATTTTCTTCTACATGATTAGTCAGGTAGTTTTCAATTTTTGCCGAAAGCTTTTCAATCCCATTTTTTTTATCGGTTAATATGAACGTATATGTTTCAGACGGATACTCCCAGCCGGGTTCAATTCCCATTTGCGTTAATTCTGAAATTTGTTCCAAAGGTAAAATAACGTTCCCCTGAAAATTTGAAGTCGACGGAAAATCGTTAAAAACTGCCTGCACAATAAATAGTTTTTCTTTTCCGACTTTTATTTCTTTTCCGACAGGATTTTTATCACCAAAGTACTTTTTTGCTGTACTCTTTGAAATTGCTAAGAAATTGGGAGAATTCAAGTCATTTAATGCATTTCCATTATTCAAGGGGAATGAAAACAATGAAAAGAAATTCGGATCAGCAAACAGAATATTGCTTTCATTGAACATTTTATCTCCTGTAGTAAACGCCAGGTTCCCCCAATAAAAACTAATCCGTGTGGCATCTTCGATTTCCGGGTAATCCGATTTCAATTTTTCAGCAAGAGGTGCATATGATGCCCACCCTATTAGTTCATTTTCATCGTTCTGCATTAATATTTGATAAATACGGTCTGAATTTGCCAATTGCGAATCGTAGTGGTATTCCTGATATACATATCCCAGAAGGATAATGGCCGCTGCAACCCCAACAGCAAACGAGAAGATGTTCAGCAGGTTTAAACGGCTGTTTTTTCTGAACCCCCGAATTAGGAATGTTTGTTTCATAGGTTTGTTTAATCCAGTAAATAAATGAATGTTTGATTTAAAACTATTGAATAGCCTGCTGAAGTAAAAATTATATATACGAAATGCAAATACGGGATAGTATACAGCATGTTTTTGAAATTAAACTACATTTTTTACCATTGTTGTCCGGTAAAAATTCTGAAACATAGAAATTGACTGAAACATTGGGCTAATATCATGATTATCATGTTGGGCTAAAGCCCTTTTTTAAAGATACGATTCAGTAACCCCAGCCTTAAGGCTGGGGTTAGTAAAGCCACAATTGACGCGGGCTTTAGCCCAATTGTTGTATTTTTTACCGGACACTACTGATTTCTAAACAAAATTAATGCCTTATATATAATACAGTTTTGTTCAGCTTTTTAGTTGAAATAGATCATTGTTATGAGAATGTTTTTTACGCTTTTTTTTGTATTCTTAATTTCCAAAACCAATAAATTGCTCGAATTGGTATTGCAACCGACCAAACAGAATTTAAAAATCCAGAAAAGGTGAAGTTAACTCCCAGTAGAAAATTTCCGCTAATTAATTTATATGAAAAACCTTCGATTGCATTATAGGATATTGTCGATAGGTTAATTGCAATAACTGTCAAATATTTAATCCATTTCTGTTCCTCACTGCTTTTATGAATTAGTATAATTACAAAAATGATAAAGATCGGGACCAAAAGAGAACAGATAGCAAAAATCCAGACATCGTCATTGATGGAACAGGCCTTTTAGTTGCTATAATTTGAAAATCAGATATTTTTTTTGAGTCATTATTGAAAATCAGCTCAATTACTCCAAAATCCTTTTTATTGGAAATCTGATACAAAACTTTGATGTAATTAGAATCCTTTTCTTTTTTTGCCTCTACAAATGAAAAATCATAGTCGGTATTAAACTCAGTTATTAATTGATCAGAAAATATTCCAAGTTCACTTTTCCTGATATCAATATTTAAAGAATCTGTTGTTAAATAAGTGACGCAATTGTCTAATTTTTGGTTTTTTAGATCCTCTAAGAATTTAGTTGATTTTTCTATTAGCTCATTCGACTTGCGAATAGATTCACAATTAGAAAAGAGAAAGAGTGAACTATTCCAATTAAAAGAAGGTTAGTAATTTTCATAATCGTGTCGTGATTTTAGTTGTAAAATTTAGTTAGAGTAGCGGGCAATAAAGTAATAAGTTGTTTATCCTTTTTTTATAGTTGATGGCCTTGTGGTATTAAAAACTAACGTTCACATTCCCTCCCGAAGAATGCATGTAAACAGGGATTCCGCCATTGTTCATTGTTCCGAGAATTCGGTCTTTGTCAGTTCTTCCCGAGAAATTCTTAAGATTGACATTTACCCTGTCGGCTTTTAAATCCAGATCAAGGCCAAGGTTTTCACCGTGATGAATGGTTGCATCAATACCTCCTCCACTTGACCTGAGATATAGTTCCTTGCTAAGCTTATCAATGTCGACACGGACAGAGCCTCCACTTGATGTTGCTTTTAAATAACCTGCTTCACCGGTTACTTTTACACCGCCGCCACTGTTGCTGGCTTCTACATCTCCGTTAATATCGATAAGGTGAACACCACCACCAGAGCTGTGTGCCTTGATATCTCCTTTTCCTCCTTCTAACGATACTTCACCGCCACTGGAACTTACTTCTATATTTCCGTTATGGTTCAATACTTTTACCCTGCCGCCCGATGAGCTTGCTTTTGTATTTCCGGTGATATTTTCGAGGTGCACTGAACCACCACTGCTGCTGAACTGATGCCGGCCTGTAACACCTGAAGCTTTCAATCCACCCCCGCTTGATGAAGCATCGCACGACATCTCTTCAGGGACAATAATCTGTAATGAAATGCCGGCATTTCTCCACATATTGAAATCGGCTTTACGTTTTATAACAGCAGTAATATCCGTGCCTTTTTTTTCAATGTTGAAATCATAAAGTTCCAATACATCTTCGATTTCAGGATCGGAAGGGGGCAGTAGCCTGCCGTTTTTACGGATGAACAAATTTATTACAACTTGTTGTTGGTCATGGGTTAAAATAGTTACTGATCCGCCCGATGATCGGGCATACAGGTTGCCGGGCTGGTTTTGTTCAAATGTTTTAGACAGCGAAGGTGTCCGGTCATCCTGTGCAATTCCGTTGCATGAAATTAACAATGCAAATGCTGCAAAAATCAGGTACATTTTTGAAGTAAGTTGTGTTTTCATTTGTCTAATTTTTTAATAATTCTATGGTGACTCATGGAACTCGCCCCGATTCGTCGGGTCTCGTTTCATCTGATTAAAATTTTTTTAGTTTGTTAATATTAGGCGTTTTATATTTGAAATAAATCCTTTTATAGGTAGATGTCCTTTTTGAGTCGGTGAATTGTCCCAAAAATCCCCACCAGTTTTTCACTCCTAAATCCCCGCCAAACAGCGGGGACTTACAGACAGAGTATATTTGTTATTTTCGTTATTTAATTATTTACCATGTCTTTTTAAATTTTGCAGCTCCTGTTTCCCCTCCTTGGGAGGGGTTAGGGGAGGCTTTTATTCATACCTCAACGCCTCGACCGGATTTCTTGTCGCAGCCCGCCAGCTTTGCCAGCTTACTGTTAGCAACGCAACACCCAATGCCAGAAATCCAGCCAGTGCAAAAATCCACCAGCTTAAAGTAGTCCTGAACGCAAAATTTGAAAGCCAGTTTTGCATAATATACCATGCAACCGGCGCAGCAATTACAAAGGCAATTAATACCCATTTTATAAAGTCGCTGTTGAGCATGAAAATCACTTCCGATATTCTGGCCCCGTTCACTTTACGTATGCCGATTTCTTTTATTTTTTGCTGGCAAATGAAAATAGAAAGGCCAAGTATTCCCAGTATCGATACAATTACTGAAAGCAAACTGAAAAAGGTAATTAACCGTGCCTGCTGATTTTCTTTGAAGTAAAGCAAATTCAGCTGATCGTCGAGGAAGAAACCCCGGAAAGGTATTTCGGGGCATAATTCTTCAAAAACAGATTTAATGGTTTGTAATGTCTCTTTGGTATTTTTTCCGTCAAACTTTATGCTAACTGTTCCAAAATTGTTATTTGAAGCGGCTTTGCGAAATACAAACGGGTCAATTTCTTCGCGTAGTGAAACCATGTTGAAATCTTTCATGACGCCAACCAACTGACCATTTCCAATTTTTGTCCCGATTCGCCAGTTATATCTTTTAAACGCGGTTTCGTTGGAGATATAATTATCGTTTTCTGCTTCACTGTTTTTAAGGAATCCCCGCCCTTCAATAATTTCGAAACCCATCATTTCCATGTATTCTTCATCGACAGCCCAATTCCAGGCAAAGCATGATTGTCCTTCGACATTAAAAATATTGTATTCCTGTGCACGGCCAGGGACTGCCCTGGAACGGGCTATCCTGTTTATCCCCGGATTTGCTTCAAGCTCGTTGCGGAATGTGTCAAAGTTATTGCTGATGCCATCATACATGGGTATTACAATAGTATTGCTTTTATTAAACCCCAGGTCGGTTTGTTCCATGAAGCGTAATTGTTTAACTACTGCAACCGATGCCACAATTAATGCAATAGTGGCAGCAAACTGAAAAACTGTAAGCATTCCCCTGATGCTTCCGTTCATCCCCCCGTTTGTTTGTTTCAGCATTTGGACAGGTTTGCCTGTAGTGCTGACAATGGCTGGATAAACTGCAGCAATTAAAGCTGAAATTAATCCGGCTATAGCCGATCCTGTAAGAATATGGATATTCTGGATAAAAGGCAATTCATATCCCAGCACTTTTACCGAAAACAGGTTATTAAGCAAATAAGCCAGTAATACAGCCAAACCAAATGAAACGGTAAAAACGATAATGGTTTCAGTCAGTATCTGGAAAGCTGAATCCCATTTGCGGCTACCAATAATCCGGTTAATGTTGAATGATTTCATACGCATTGGCAAATTGGCCGTGGCAAAATTGATGTAATTGATAAGCGCAACCATAAGAATCAGTATTCCAACACCAAGCAGCGAGTCGACAAACATTTTATTGTTTGTTTCAAACAGTACGTTTTCGGCAACATCTTTTGCAAACCGTAAATCTTTCAATGGTCTTGCTACAATTGTAACCGAAGTTTTGCCATTGTCGAAGAACCTGTATTTTGATTTAATAATTGATTGCTCGTTGATTTTTCTATTCAGTTCTTTAACATCAGTGCCTGGTTTAACCTGGATAAACTGGGGGTAATTGGTTACATCCCAATCCTTGCGGGCTTCGGCAAGAAAACCCTGTGTTGGAATTTTTAAAATAATGGGGCACCTGAAAACACTGTTTACAGGTAAATCTTCAAAAACGCCGGTAACGGTATATGTGTTGTTGAATACTTTTAATAGTTTGCCCATGGGATCATTGTCACCCCATGCTTTTTTTGCAAAGGATTTACTGATGATGGCTGTTTCAGGTTTTCCAAGGGGATTAATCGATCCGTTTAAAAATTTAAAGTTGAAAATTTCGGTCAGTTTTTCATCGGTATAGGCATAGTCTTCGTAACTGCGTTGCACGCCCAGGGAATTTTCGTACGAGAAAGGTTGTTCTCCCCATTTTCCCCAGGGCATATAGGTAGTTGTATTGATGATATCAGAAAATTCATCGACCAGCGTTTGCCCGGTGGGCCCTAGCAAGAACACGTTCGTTTTACCTCCGACTTTCGGGCTTTGTGCTTCCAGCCGGTAAATTTCAGCTGCATTTTCCTGAAAACTGTCAAAATGGTATTCATTCCAAACATAAAGCATGATTAGAATAAAAGCAGCAAAGGCGCTGGTTAATCCAATCAGGTTTAAGAAGGATGTAAACGCTGTCTTTTTCAAATTTCCAAAGATGATCTTTAAATGATGTTTCATTATGTGAATTTTAAATTTCTGAATTTACTCCTTTTCTTGTAGTTATTAGTTCTTTGAATTTGCCAATTTATTCGTATCTCAAACTTTCTACCGGATTTTTCATTGCTGCTTTATATGATTGATACGAGACTGTAAGCAGAGCAATTCCAAGCGCAATAACGCCAGATGTTGCAAATACCCACCAGCTTATTGTCGTTCTAAAGGCAAAGTTTTCGAGCCATTTCTCCATTATGTACCAGGCAATCGGAACGGCAATAATAAATGCAATAATCACCCACTGTATAAAACTCCTGTTAAGCAAAAGCATCACTTCAGAAATGCGGGCGCCATTCACTTTTCGTATCCCAATCTCCTTTCTTTTGCGTTCAATCACAAACAGCGAAAGGCCAAATAGTCCGATGCACGAAATGAAAATGGCCACAAATGAGAAATATTTAATCAATCCCGAAATGCGCAGTTCTGAATTGTACATACGGGCCAAACCATCGTCGAAAAATCCAAGGTCACAATTTGGTGTTGACATTACCTGTGTCCAGGTGTTTTTTATATCAGTAATGGTTTGACTTATGCTGTTGGGATTCACC